>CALBZH010000512.1 GCA_937889795.1 uncultured Syntrophobacteraceae bacterium
CCAGACACCCGACACCTTGGCCAAGGGGAATGAGCAACGGTCGTGAATTGCACCCATGTCGGCTCGAGCATTCAAGCTTCTTCACAGGCGGTATGGAACCTGCTGGTTGACACCTCCCGCTGAACGGAATGGGGGCCATCTATCGGTTGGAGGAGTGCCTCGACCAGGTCCTGAGATACCAATCCTTTGGTCGCGTAAGGACTATTCTTTGCACCGTTTATGGTGATTCCGTACACGCCGGTCAAAAACTGGTCGTGGCGTGCTCGGCTGACTGGCGCGAGCCTGCCGGGTTGATGGCATTTCATCGAGCGAGATGTTCTCCGGGTACGCCGGATCCCTGGAGGCCGATACCTATTGCCCCGAGCGGCAGGGGATGTCTTTAGGCTGTTTTGGCATGAAGACCGTCCCCGCCATGGGCAAACCAGACGACTCGATCAGCACGTCCATCACAGGACCTCGCCCTTGCGGCAACTGCAACGCGCGACGCCGTCTCGACAGTAGAACGCCCTTGCCCAGATGGTGAGGCTTTCTTTTCAGGCATTGAATCCCTAATTTGAGACGACAAATATTGCGTGCTCGGTTGGCGAACGGTGAAACAAAGACGCATCACATCGTGGAAGAAGATCCGAAACCCGACGACCCAAATGCTGCGTGAAGGCAATGAAAGCATTCGCTATGCCCATTTCAAAAGCATTGGTTTTTCTTCTGGCAACGATGTTCGCTTCTTGCTCATTCATCAGCACACCCCCATTCGATGAAGCCCAGTGGCGGCGTAGGGTGGAATCAGCAAATCCTGAAAAGCTCTACGCTTCGCACGTGCGTGATGGGCGCTTCTTCGCCCCCTGGTCGGACGTGGAGAATGGCGGCTTCATGAGGCTCCTTCGCTGGAAGCTCAGCCCCCGCGGCAATTACACGCCAGAGGAAGAGGCCTTTCAGCCCAAATTCATTCCGGATCTCCCCGCCAGAGTCGAGTCAACGCCTCATGGAGACTTCATCGCCTGGCTCGGGCACGGCTCATTCCTCCTGAGGCTCAATGGGGAGTACTGGCTATTGGACCCCATGCTTTCGGAGCGGGCGCTATGGCCCAAGCGCCACACCCCGCCTGCCCTCACTCGTGATGAGCTCCGGAATATGCCCGGACCATTCCATGTGGTGGTGAGCCACAATCACTATGACCACTTGGACAAAGCCACCCTCAACGCCCTGCCTGCAGGGTCCCGTCTCTATGTGCCGCTGGGGCTGGGGGAGGATTTGGTTGATATCACGGGAAAAAAGGTGACGGAAATGGACTGGTGGCAAGAAGTGGATGTTGGAGGCGGTGCAAAACTTGTGTGCCTTCCAGCTCAACACTGGTCCCTTCGCATTGGACAGGGCAGAAACACGACTCTCTGGGCGAGCTTCTTGCTCGTGACCCCGGATCGAGCCATCTTTTTTGGCGGCGACAGCGGATATTTCATCGGATACAAAGAAATCGGTCGCCGTTACCCGGGGATCGACGTGGCGCTTCTGCCGCTCACGGCTTATCACCCGCGCTGGTTCATGCACTACGCTCATATGAACGCCCCCGAGGTCCTCGACGCTTTGGAGGACTTAGGTGCCCGCAGCATGATTCCCACTCAATGGGGGACTTTTCGGCTCGGCAACGAGCCCATCGGCTACCCGATTCTGGACCTGCGCCGCACCATGAAAGAACGATCAACCGACCCCTCCCGCGCAGTCATCCTGGACATCGGCCAGATCCTCCCGCTGGCACCGATGAAATGATCAACAGCCGGACAGCACGAGAACAGACGCAAGGAGCGGCCACGTCTTCCAGGGATTGAATGATCCCGTTCGGGTCGATGATGAAATGGCTGCGAAGCTCCCGCTTTGCTTCGGAGACTTGTTCATGCCGTACGTGGAAAGGAAGCATTGACCCCGTCGAGCGACTCCTGCCCATGAGATGGAAGAGTAAGGCCCAAGGGCCTGGAAAGCGATCAGGGCCTTCGGGCTCCAGTTTGTCTTGAACCCTAATTCTCGTCAGGCTTCCGCGGGTTGTCAGCGATCTCCCCGCTCCTCGGCTCTGAGTCATCGCCTCCTTCTTTCTCGCCTGCATCCAAGGCCACTTGGGTCTGAGGCGGAGCTGGGATGGAGGAACCGGGCCAGGTCCTCTCCGCGAATTCCTTGACGCCGCTCATCACTCCCGACAAGGTGTCCTTGACCGCTCTTAGCGCTGAGTCACCGATGGCCCCGGCAGTGTCCAGTGCACCCGTGAGCGCTGCCTTGGCGATTTCTTCCACGTTGCCTCCCACCTCTTTCGATGACTCGATCACGCCGTCCACGGTCTTCCGAGCGACGGCCCCTACATCCGCGTCCGCCTCGCAGTCCTGGCTCCACTCTCGCGCACAACCATTTCGCGATCAAGTGCGTCAAAACGTAACCATTTCTTCACGTGATCTTCGCTTTGCCGGTTTATTGAGGGAGCGATTGAGCTTGCAGCCACAGAGCACTTCTGTGGCCTGTGAAGCGTCGCCCCCAGCACCCGATACGGGAGGTTTCATGACACAGCTCAAGGTGCTGCCTCATCCGAGAACGCTCCGCACATCGTCAGCAACAAACGTCGCAGCTATCCCTTCCCTCGAAGTCATCGTCCACCACCTCGGAATCAACCCCCACGGTCCCCGGGACCCTTTCACCGAGTCGCTCCCCTTCTCCTTGAACGACACGACCGCCGGAACGGAAAACGAGCTGCAGGCGGTCGTCGTGGGCTGGAAAGGGGATGTGGATCTCCCCGTCACCATCGAGCAGTCCAATTATTTCGCGAACATCATGCGCCGTATCCAGACCGGGGACACTTCAAAGCGGCTGGCAAGCGATCTCGAACGGTTCCTGAACAGCAACCCGGAAAACGTCTGGGAAAACAGCTGGATCCGACTCTCGTGCGACACCCTGACCCCGTACGCGCAGCAGGTGCTCGATGCCGACCTCAGGGCCGACAAGGCGAGCCCTTCCGCAGGTTACCGGAGCGACATCGAAAAGTTTCTGTTCGACGAGCGGGGGGAGATGCGGGCTCGGATCCCTGTCAGCTACCTCCTCAAGCTGTCTCTGGCTCAGGTGCTGGGAAGCCAGCTGCATCTGCCAAAGCGGCTCCGATTGACAGGGGAGTGTCTGCTCGGTCATTTTCTGAACGACAACACATCCCCTGAAACCTATTCCTTTCATGTCGCCTCACTCCGCCCGGAAACGGGAATGGGCAGGGCAATCGCCCGGGAAACCTCCCGGCGCTTTCTGCTGACCCAGCTTCTCGCCCTTTACGCCAACGAAAGCTTCCGCCTGCGCGCAACCGGGCAGGAAGTTCTGGTTTACTGCGCTCCCCACCCTCCGGTGCGCCAGCGGGAGCTAAACGGGTGCATCTCGGATGCCTTTTACCGCGAGCTCTTCATGAGTCCGTGCTTGTCCGGCTGGGACCGTGGCGAGGAGAAACACGCCTATATGGCGCTCTGCCACCGGGTCTTGAGCCGCAGCCACTTGAACGCGGTCGCAAAGATGCGGGAGGCCGGAATCATTACCCGAAACCTCGTGGTCCTGCCGAGCACGTCCAACATCAGTCTCGCGAACAACGGCATCCACCTGAGCCTGGGGAGCCACCGGCTGACCGAGCGGCTCAAGGATCCTTCGAGCGGCTATGGACCATCTGAGGAGAAGTACATCGGCGATCTCGTGATCAAGGTCGTCGAGCACTTTCTACCCCTCTTCGTAGGCACGTACAGCGCGGCCCCTTATCGGCTCGATTTCCAGGATCTGCACCCCGAGCGCGCTTTGGGCTTTCTTCCCCACGAGCTGGACTACACGCATCTGCGCATGATCTGGCGGCGCTGGAAGAAAAAGATGCGGTGCAAGGTGTTCGGAAGACCGGTGACCCCCTTTGGGCCCGAATGGGTCGATCGAACGATCAGTGCGATCCTGGGGTTCAAGGGAGACCTGGTTCCCGATTTCAGGCTCATCGACTATTTTGCCGCGCTGATGAGTACCGAGCGATCGCCTGCCCTGGACGGGCGTCTCGGGAACGCCGACCGGCTGAAGCTGGACCTGGCGGATCTCGGCGTGTTCGATAACCGGATGGCCACCTACCTGCTCTATCGCCTCCGGGAGTTTGCGGTCATGGGGTTCAGCGGCTTCGAGGGGCGCCATTACAGCCTTTTCCCAAGTCTAGCCGAGGATCTCGGCAAGGCGGCCGACCTGCAGATGCTGGTCACGGCTTTAGCCTTCAAGCTCATCGCCGAAGACAGGATCGGACACGCGCACCTTCCCGACACGCCCTTTGTGGAGAGCGAGCGGCGGCAGATCTTCTTCGGGGCCGCCATTGGGATTCCGACCTTTTACGTTCGCAAAGACACGGGGAACCTGTTTTTGAAACGGATGGTCGAGCGAACGGGTCGGGTTCGCTCAAGCCGTCGGTATCCGGGGTATTTCAGAGTGTACAATGCGGAATATCGCAAGGCTCTCGTTCGAGCCATCCGGGAAGAAGCGGCGGAGCTCATTGAGCTCATGGGGTTGCAGGAGACTCTGAGGGATTTGGAAGGAAGGCTCGAGGCCGGAACAGGAGCCTCCGCCACGGAACGCCTGACAGCGGGGGTTTTGGACGAGCTGAACGCTTCGTCGCCGTTCTCGATCGGTGGAAAGCACTTCAACGCCGGGGCGGAGCGTTATTACCGTGGGACCTTGAGGAAGCGCTATCTGTCAGAGGCGCTCGATGAACTGAGGGACGATGTCCACATGCTGACCGAGCGCGGGCAAACTGGCACGGCCGGGGCACTTGCGGACCTCTTCCGCGCTGTACTGGGAAGTCGCAGCGCTCCTGAGCTCATCGAGGCGATGAAAAATGATCTTCTTGGGGGTACAGCCTCTGCTTTTCATCTCCAGACCCTCATCGATCTGGTCCTGATCACGCTTTGTCCGGACGCATCGGTCTCTGCCCCTGTTTCAAAGGAAGGCCCGACAGCATGGGAATGCCATGGAGCACCGTGCAGCATCAGTACATCGAGCGAAGCACTGGCAAGGTTCACGACGAACGGCTGATTGCGGACAGCGCCATTCGCCTTCTCTACAGCAGCGCCCGCGAAAGTGCACCGATCTTGTTTCATGCGCTCACCAGCGCCAGGATATCGCGATTCCTTGGCTTCCTTCATTACGACCTGGATCTGAGCCCCCAGCGTCTCAAAGGCGTTGACCTGCTTCAAGCCTCCGGGGTCGACTGGAGAGAGTGCTTCGATGATCCGCGGGCGTTCGGGAGTCTCAGGGACGTCTTCGAGAGGAAGATCCGGTACTGGGAGTGTCGGCCCATCCCGGCCGAACCCCGGGTGGTCGTGTCACCGGCCGATGCGCGTGTCCTGCTCGGCTCGTTCAGCAAGCATTCCGCTCTCTTCCTGAAAGAGAGATTCTTCGCCTTCGACCAACTGCTCGGGATCGAAAAGACGCGGTGGCTCGAAGCCTTCCATCACGGGGATTTTGCGATCTTCCGGCTCACTCCCGACAAGTACCACTACAACCACACGGCTGTTGCCGGCCGGGTGGTCGATCACTATGAGATTCCCGGTCTGTACCATTCCTGCAACCCGAGCGCGGTCCTGGCGGAGGCTACCCCGTATTCGAAAAACAAGCGGGTCGTCACGGTCATCGACACGGATCAGGCTGGCGGGACGGGAGTGGGCCTCGTTGCGATGATCGAAATCGTCGCGCTGATGATCGGTGACATTGTCCAGTGCTACAGCGCGGACCGCTACGACGACCCGAAGCCGGTCGAGCCCGGGATGCTCTTGAAAAGGGGCTGCCCCAAGAGCCTGTATCGCCCCGGAAGCAGCACCGACGTTCTCATCTTTCAGCGGGGGAGAGTGCGATTCGACGACGATCTCCTCCACAACCAGCAGCGTACCGGCGTCAAGAGCCGGTTCTCCCTGGGGTTTGGCAGACCGTTAGTGGAAACGGATGTCCAGGTTCGGAGCCGAATCGGAGCGGGTGCGGACTGACTGGAGTGACGGCTCTTGATCGATGCCCGGCAAGAGCCCCCCATCAAAGGAGCCTCAGCAATGCCCAGTGTCAATCTTGTCTTTGTGGCGAGCCTCGCCGTAACGCTGGCAGGAATCCTCGCCTGGGGATTCAAAAACCTTCCCCGGGAACGGTGGCAATTCCTGGCGGTCATTCCCGTGAGGAAGGACAGTCTCGATCAGTGGAGGGGGCTGAATCTGACCACCTACGGCCTCATCAACGCCGGAGCCTGCCTATTGGGCGTGATCCTGTTTTTCATCCTCCTCGGCTCGATCTCCGTCCCATCGCAGTGGGTTTTTGCCCTGATTTTCTGCGTCTTGGCGGTGGCCATGCCGGCTTCCCGACTCATCGCCAAGATTGTCGAGAAGAAAGCCCACACGTTTACGGTGGGGGGAGCATCATTCAGCGGCCTGCTAGTGGCACCTCTCGCGGTGCTCGCGATCAATCAGGTCTCGCACATGATGGGATTGGGATCTACGGCGGTTCCGATGGTTCCAGCCCTGGCTGCTCTGAGCATCGCCTACAGCTTCGGCGAGGGGTTGGGACGGCTGGCGTGTATCAGCTTCGGGTGCTGCTATGGCAGACCGTGGGCTGATGTGCACCCGTTGCTTCGCTTTCTGAGCTTCAACCGGGGCTTCGTGTTTGCCGGAAAGACCAAGAAGGTTGCTTACGAAGGTGAGCTGGACGGCAAGAAGGTGGTGCCGATCCAGGCGGTAACGTCGGTCATCCACGTGACTGTGGGCCTGGTGGGCCTCGTGGCTTTCCTGGCGTCTTCGTTCGAGCTGGCGTTTGGGGCTACGGTGGCTGCAACGCAGATTTGGCGTGCGATTTCCGAGCTTTTCCGGTCGGACTACCGAGGAGGCGGAAGTGTCTCGGCCTACCAGAAGATGGCGGTGCTGGCTGGAGCGCTCTCGACCGGGCTCGTACTGATCTACCCGCCCGAATCGACTCCCATCCCGAGTCCCGATATCATCGCCGGCATGCTCTCAGTCTGGAGCCCACTTTCTCTGCTCGCTTTTCAGGCCCTCGGGCTTCTCGTCTTCTACGTGATGGGCCGGAGTCGAGTGACGGGATCGTCGCTTTCGTTCCACGTGCGTTGTGATCGGATCTGAGCAAGGATCCAGGATAACGCCTCAAGAGGGCAATCCGTGCCGCGGATCCTGTCTCGGTCGCGCCGGCGGGAACGGTTGCCCCTGGAGGATCCTGCATGAAGAGACTGGTCATAATCGGAGGAAGTGACGCAGGCATCATGGCAGCGCTCCGGGCGAAGGAGATCGATCCCTCCGCGGAGGTGACCGTTGTTCTGGCTGATGAATACCCCAACTACAGTATATGTGGCCTTCCGTTCTATCTGAGCGGCGAAATTACCGATTCGCGTACGCTGGCCCACCGGAAGCGAGAGGATTTAAGGAGAGAGGGCATTCGTCTGCTCACATGCCACACGGCCACGGCTGTTCGTCCGGACAGCAAGTCGGTCGTTCTCTCGGATTCCTCGGGTCGCCAGATTGTACTTCCCTATGATGCTCTCGTGCTTGCCGTGGGCGCCAGGTCCCGAAAACCCTCCTACGTCAAGGGTCTCGATTTACCCGGGCTCTTCTTCCTGCGCTGGATGGAAGATGCTTTCAGACTCGAGGGTTACGTGAGAGAAAACGCGCCCCGGTCGGCGCTGATCGTCGGGGGAGGTTATATCGGCATGGAGATGGCGGACGCGTTGACCCGCCGAGGTCTCGACGTGACGGTCGTCGGACGTTCCCGGTCGGTGCACAAATCGGTGGATCTCGAATTCGGGCGCATGATCGAAAGCGAGCTCGAGCGACACGGCGTCACGGTGGCGAATGAAGTGGCGATTTCCGAGGTCTCGTTTCAAGCAGGAAAGCTCACCGCCCTGGGGACCAATGGTTTTCGCGCCCAAACAGACCTCGTGCTCATGGCGACGGGCGCCGAGCCGGCAACCGACCTGGCTGCATCCGCCGGCATTGCCTTGGGACCAAACGGGGCGATCCAGGTGAACCGCAGGATGGAGACCAGCGCTCCGGGCATCTATGCCGCCGGAGATTGCGTGGAAACCTGGCATCGTCTCCTCCAAAAGCCGCTGTACCTCCCGCTGGGCACGACCGCTCACAAGCAGGGGCGTATTGCGGGGGAAAACGCCGTGGGCGGGAACCGGGAATATACCGGATCCCTTGGGACTCAAGTGGTAAAGATCTTCGACCTGGCGGTGGCCCGAACGGGGTTACTGGGGTTCGAAGCGGAGATAGCGGGGTATTCTCCGCTCACCGTGCAGACGGAGGATTGGGACCACAAGGCCTACTATCCAGGTGCAAGGCGACTCGTCATCCGGGTGACGGGCGATCGCGAGACCGGGCGGCTGCTCGGGGCCCAGATCCTCGGGCACTGGCGATCGGAGATCGGCAAGAGGATCGACATCTTTGCCACGGCAATTCACCATGGCATGCTCGTCCACGAGCTGGGAGACCTGGATCTCAGTTACACCCCCCCACTGAGCAGCCCCTGGGATCCGGTTCAATCGTGCGCGCTTGCGTGGGAGCGGGAGAGGCTGTCGGCTCGATCGATCAAGTGAAACGGTGTCCAATCCATGCGTGTGGACCGAACGATGTGGTCTTTCCGCAGGGTTCGTGTCCACATTTCCGATCAAAATGCTCCACACAATGAGCAGCGAAAAATCAAGTCTTCATAGCGCGCGCTCTTTTCACCACGACGACCGCTGACATGCCACAGCTTGTTTCAGGTTTTGGGGATTGACAGAAGACGTACCGGAAGTCCCTGGCTCGCAGCTTCATCTCGTTAAGAAAGTGAAGTCTCACGTTAGAAACCGCTGCTAGACAGAAGAATTGGGGCTGCATCGGTACACGCAATATGCACAAAAAACAAGAGGGGTTAGCATTCTGTTCAGCTAACCCCTTGATTTTCTTGGAGCTGGCGATGGGATTTGAACCCGCAACCTGCTGATTACAAATCAGCTGCTC
>CALBZH010000513.1 GCA_937889795.1 uncultured Syntrophobacteraceae bacterium
CGCGGATAATGCCATGTATCGGGCGAAGCGAGAGGGCAGGAACCGGGTCTGCGTCGATTAAGGGGGGGGCTTCTTCGAGGGCACGCCTCCGCTTCCTGCCAAACGGGAAACCTCACGAGGCCAGTCGGACGCAGAACCCATGAAAAGGCTTCTCATCACAGGCGCCAGCGGCTTTCTCGGCTGGAGCCTGTGCCACTTGGCGCGCGACGAGTGGGAAACCTTCGGCACGACGCATACTCACACCGTGTCAATCCCCGGCGTCCAAGGACACCAACTAGACCTCACCGCAGCAGACGACGTCACAAGAACGCTTCAGCGCATCCAGCCCGATGCCGTGATCCACACGGCGGCCGCATCCAATCCGAATCTCTGTGAAGCGAACCCGGTCGATACCCGCCGAATCAACGTGGACGCGTCCGTCCACCTCGCCGCTCTGTGCAGCGAGGCCCACATTCCATGTCTCTTCACGTCAACGGATCTCGTCTTCAACGGCATGAACGCCCCTTACTCGGAAACGGCGCCAACGTCGCCAATCAGTGTGTATGGCATGCAGAAAGTGATGGCAGAGCAAGGGATGATGAGGGTCAATCCGACCGTGACGGTATGTCGGATGCCGCTCATGTTCGGTGACCCGGGCCCCGTTGCGGCCAGCTTCATCCAGTCGATGATTCGCGCTCTGAAGAACGGCGAGGCATTGCGGCTCTTCACGGACGAATTCCGTACTCCGCTGAGCGGAAGCGACGCAGCCCTCGGATTGCTTCTGGCTCTGAAAAAGGCCGTGACGGGGATCATCCACCTGGGAGGGGTGGAACGGGTGTCGCGCTACGATTTCGGCAAGATGCTCGCCAAGGCGTTCGGCTTCATAGACGCGCGGCTGGTACCGTGCTTGCGGCACGATGTCCCCATGCCGGCTCCCCGCCCGGAAGACGTGTCGCTCGACAGCTCCAAGGCTCGTGCCCTGGGCTTCCAGTCGGCGCCACTCCTGCAATCGCTCCGTGAGCTGGCAGGAAAGCTCTGATAGAGCTTGAGCACGACCTTCCGCCCCTCTCTCCCGAGCTCGTCCGTCCTAGGCACTCCGATTAACGGGCTCGATAGAGCTCCATCACCTCTTCGCGGGTGAGAAGTGCCTGAACGTCCGGGACTTCTCTGAGAATGCTCTCCCTGCCCTGCATTTCCTGTCGGTCGATGAGTACCACCACCTTCACCACCGTTAGTCCGGATTCTCGGCATGCGGCAATGGCCTGGAGGGTGGAGCCGCCCGTCGTGATCACGTCGTCCACGACAACGACCCGGTCTCCCGCTTTCACCTTGCCCTCGATGAGCCTCGCCGTCCCGTGGTCCTTGGCCTTTTTTCGGACCACGAACGACTGCACCGGCTGACGCTCAAGCCAGGATGTGTACGACACGGCATTGGCGATGGGGTCCGCTCCCAGAGTCAGCCCTCCGATGGCGTCCACGTTCAGGTCTTTGATCGCCCGAAAGACCAGATTTCCGATCAAGACCTGTCCCTCGGGGTCCAGGGTCACTTGCTTGCAGTTGAAGTAGAATTGGCTGGTTCCCCCATGAACGAGCTTGAATTGGGGGGTCTCGGAGTACTGAAAGGCATAGTCAAGTACCAGCTCTTTGAGGCGCTCCTTCATCACTCGCTTCTCCTAACAAGCCCCCTTTTCTCTCAAACAAACGATCGAGCGGGACCCGGGGGCTCCTCCGGCTCAATAGGGACCTGTCGGCGGTCGTGGATGCCTCAGCGCGTGGAGCACCCGACGACAGATCGACCTGAATGCGACATCTTCCTCACACGTATAGTACAACCGCCACGAAGACAGCAAGCGCAAGGCTCAGGGCGTTGAAACGCGTCAGACTGAAACGCCCTGGAGTGGACTTGTGAAAAGGGCAGCCGTATAATAAATGAAAGCCCGTCGTTGGGTTGTCGTGATTCGGGTGTGCCCTCATCTCCCTTGCCTCCACCGGGATGACTTTTAACAGACTGCAATCCTTTTCGGCGCTCGGTCAGTACATGTGAGTCGCATTGGCCTGGCGGCCCTGGAGCGGAGTAAGAAATCATGGCTTCGGTCAAAGACATTCGACGCATATCCGATGTCGTCTGGGAAATTCCGGTCTCCTACAAGGAAGGCATGCGGGTTCCTGCTCGCATTTACGCCAGTGAAAAGCTGTATCGAGACATGGACGAAGGGGTGGTCGAGCAGGTGACCAACGTGGCGACGCTGCCCGGAATCGTGGGCCGCGCCTACTGCATGCCGGACGGTCATTGGGGATACGGCTTCCCGATTGGGGGCGTCGCTGCCATGGACACCCGGACGGGGGTCATTTCGCCCGGCGGGATTGGCTTCGATGTGAATTGCGGCATGCGCCTAGTGCTCACCAGTTTGACCGAGGAGGAGGTGAAGCCCCATCTGCGCCAGCTCGTCGATCGCCTATTTCAAAGGGTTCCAGCAGGGGTAGGGAGCAGCGGGCTCATCAAGATGACCCAGGATGAATTCCGGCATGCGGTCGAGCTCGGGGCGCGGTGGTGCCTGAAGCAAGGTTTTGGGTGGCTCGATGATCTGGAAAAGACCGAAGAGGGCGGCTGTGTTGCGGGAGCGGATGCCACGAAGATCAGTGACCGTGCCGTGGAGCGCGGGTACAAGCAGATCGGAACCCTCGGGTCAGGCAATCATTATCTGGAGATTCAGGTCGTCAAACCATCGAATGTTTTCGATGAAAAGCTGGCGAGCGCCTTTGGCATCACCCTGCCGAATCAGGTGGTTTTGATGTTTCACTGCGGAAGCCGTGGGTTCGGTCACCAGGTTGCCACGGATTATCTTCAGTTATTTTTGAAGGTTATGGAGAAGAAATACTCCATTCGAATTCTTGACCGCGAGCTCGCCTGTGCCCCCTTCCAATCCCGGGAGGGACAGGACTATTTTGCGGCCATGAACTGCGCGATCAACATGTCTTTTGCCAACCGCCAAGTCATCCTTCACCGCATTCGCGAAGTCTTTTCGGAGGTCTTCAAAAGGGATCCAGCGGATCTCGGCATGCGTCAGGTTTATGACGTTTCCCACAACACGGCCAAGCTGGAAAAGCATTTGGTGGAAGGCCAGCTGCGCGAATTGCTCGTTCACCGCAAAGGGGCAACGCGGGCGTTCGGTCCCGGAATGGCCGGAATTCCCGATGCGTATCGCGAGTCGGGGCAGCCGGTCATCCTGGGGGGCAGCATGGAAACGGGGTCCTATCTCCTGACGGGTGTGGCCGGAGGGGAGCAGACTTTCTTCAGCACGGCGCACGGAAGCGGGCGGACCATGAGTCGCAAGCAGGCCAAGAAGCGATTTCAAGGAAAGAAATTGCTGGCGGACATGGAAGCTCGAGGGATTTACGTCCGAACCGCGTCCTTCGCGGGATTGGCCGAGGAGGCCGGACCTGCCTACAAAGACATCGACGATGTGGTAGAGGCCACCGAAGAAGCCGGGATCAGCAAGCGCGTTGCTCGATTCCTTCCCATCGGGAACGTCAAGGGATAGATCTGCCGGAAGAAGAAGTCTCGAAGGTCGGATCCCCGAAATCCAATGCGAGGTTTCCCATGCCTTACAGGTACCTGGATGACATTGCGACAGCGGACGCCGCTTTCGAGGCCAAAGGCGCGACAATCGAAGAAATGTTCACGGCCGCGGCGGATGCGACGATGAACGTGATGGTGGAAGACCTTCAATCCATCCAGGCGCGAACCACCAAACGATTCGATCTCGAGGCAGACGACTGGGAGATGCTTCTCTTTGCCCTGCTCCAGGAGCTGATTTACTTCAAGGATGCCGAGCGGCTGCTCCTTCGGGTCCTGAACGTCAAGATGGGAGCGGATGGAAGCCGTGCCCGCCTGGTCGCCGAAACCGCGGGCGAGGAGATTGACGCGAGCAGGCACGCCCTGATTGTGGACGTCAAAGCGGTCACGCTCCACAAGTACCGCGTGGAGCAGACGCATGAGGGATGGGAGGCCACGGTGATTCTCGACATCTGACCCGCCCGCGATATGTCTTCCGGCAAACGGGACTTTCGGTGAGCATGCAGCAGGAAGTGTTCTGGGGACTGCTCGAAGCAGGAAGGTCCTCAACGAGCAAAGCGATTTGGGAGCGGCCCGAAGCCGCTCCCACGAAAAACCCGGCTGTGCTCATTGAGCTGCAGCACCAGGGCCTTCCCGGATGCCGCATGGTTTCGAAGCCACCCGGTCAGCAGCAGCCGAAGCTGGCCTGCTCAAATTCTCCCACCAGCGACCCGATCAGCTCTTTAACGGACGTGATCCGGTCCACACGATAGGCATTCTTTCCGGCAAACGAAAAACCGAGGTCCAGTTTTCCCTTCTTGGCGTTCGACAGCGCCATCGCGATGCAATAAGGGCTGTCCTTGTGATTGCACGTCGTGATGCAGTGGTAAGGGCACTTGAAAGGGGTCTTCTTGCCTTCCTTGACCTGGTCGATAAAGCGATTTCGAAGCGCCCTTCCGGGAAGGCCGACAGGGCTTTCGATCAAGACCAGGTCCTGTTCTGAGGCATTGACATAAGACTCCTTGAAGGCGATATCCGCATCGCATTCATGAGTAGCCACGAAGCGCGTTCCCATTTGGACACCCGCGGCTCCCAGCTTGAGGAACTTGAGAATATCTTGGCCCGTGTAAACCCCGCCTGCCGCGATGATCGGGATTTCCTTCTTGTGCTCTTCCGCAAAGGGTCTCACCGCCTCGATCACCTCAGGGATCAGCTTCTCCAGGGCAAAATTGGGATCTTCCACCTGCTCGGGGCGAAAGCCGAGGTGCCCTCCCGCCATGGGCCCCTCAACCACGAAGCCGTCGGGAAGGTAGTTGAATTTGGAGAGCCACTTCTTGCAGAGTATCTTCGCGGCTCGTCCGGATGAGACAATGGGGACGAGTCGGGTCTGGACCTCTTTGCGCAGATACTTCGGGAGATCGACGGGCAGTCCCGCGCCAGAGAAGATGACATCAATTCCTTCCTCGATGGATGTCTTCACCATGTCCACGAAGTTGGTCAGAGCCACCATGATGTTGACGCCCAAGATCCCTTTGGTCATCTCCCTTGCCTTGCGGATTACACGTCTGAGCGCACGGATATTTGCGTTCTCATAGTCCTCGTAAATGTCCGGCTCGTTCATGCCGATCATCGCAGCCGCAATCACCCCGATGCCACCTTCGTTGGCTACCGCGGATGCCAGCCCGGAGAGGGAGATCCCAACTCCCATGCCCCCCTGAATAATGGGCAGTTTTGCGATTAAATGTCCGATCTTCAATGTTGGAAGATTCACAGAATCACTCCCCATGTACCCGGTTAACCAGTGCACAATGTCAACATCCCCACATGAAAGAAAAGCCCTGCAGTACCCTGACCCGACAAGCCGCCGACGCGCTTGTACGTGCGTCCGAGAGCAAAATCAGGTCGAAATCGACCTCTTGTACCATATTTCTCATAACTGCTCGATAATACCTTACTCTGAATGTAGGTCAATTGTTTTGAAAGGGAAAACCGATTGTATTCTTCAGTCGCAAGCGGATCCCACATCGCTCCCTCACCGCACCGGCGCGGGGAGGTCGAGCTCCACCCTCAGGTCGACCTTCTGGCCCTTTCTTCTGATCTTGAGACGGAGACTGCCGGAGCTTTCCGCAACGATACGCTGCAGCGTCGCAGCATCCTTCACCACCTCACCGTCGACTGCGACAATGACATCACCCGTCTTGATTCCGGAACGGTCTGCGGGGCTCCCAGGGTGGATGGAGATGACCTCCACCCCCTCTCCTGCTTGCACCGAACGCACCAAAACCCCAAGGCGCCCTGGGGTCAATTTTGAAGTCTTTCCGGTGATCCACACAAAATCGGCCAATCGAACGTTGTCCACACTATCCGGGTAATCGATGGGGACCGGAATCACCGTCTTGTAGCGGTGCGGAAACCGCTTGCCGGCGCGATCGGGCACCCCGGAGCGTCCTTCAATGTGCCCCTTTCCAATGAGTACGAGCACCGGTTGAGAGCCCCTGCGCTCCTTCACGGTCCGGGCAAGCGTCTCGGCCATCGTCTCCTCCCACGCCAACTGGGCTTCATAAAACGTTTCGAAATCCCTGATCGCCCCTTTCGCGTGGACAGAAAACTGCTCCTCGATTCGCTTCCGATGGGTCCGATTCGTCAGATCGAAATCAGCAGCCAGCCGAAGCCGGTCATCGGGAGCAAGGGAAGCAAGGCCGCCGCGGGAGACCTTTCGGACGACTTCCTGCGGCGCGTTCAGCCCGATGATTGGAAGATGCTTGTCCGCCGCCCAGCTGAGAATCGGCCTGTAAAGAGAGAACGGAAATCCCCAAACCTTCTCCCAGCTGACTTCTTCGAGGAATGCTTCCTCCGGCAAGTCACCCCGACTGTAGCGATCGAGGGTCTCCTGTGCCTCACGTGGGAACATCTCGAGGGCAAGCATGAGAGACGACCTCCGAGAAAACAGCTCCGAGGCAATCTTGTATTGAACCTGATGGTCTGCGGCACTCACGTGCGTTTCGCCCACGAAAACCACATCGACTTTCGAGAGCGAGCCCATGAGCTCGTCGAAGCCAATCACGCGCCCCTGTTCGGTATCGATGATGTCGCCGACCCGCGACGGAACGGCTGCAGATAGAATCCCGGTCCCGACACCCGGCTTCAACGTGGCACATCCCGCTATGAGCAATGAGCCAAGACCCAGGCCTATGATAACCGCTGTCGATCTGATGGTCACCTGCGTCCTCCTGGTGACGTGCATGTGGGAAATTCCCGGTACGGAGCGCTTTTCCGAAGCGATTCACCGCTGGAAGGGTTGGGCGGCACGAACGGGGGTCGGGCTTGATCCGCGAAACGGAATCGGACCAAGCCCAGAGACGATTCTTACCCGCTAGACCTCGATCATGCTCTCCTGGAGCAAATCGATGTCCTCGATTTCTTCCTCGAGGTAAGCCTTGAGCTTCTTCTTGAGTCGACTCTCGATCTGGCGAACACGCTCACGGCTGATCCCAAATCGGTCTCCGATTTCCTGAAGGGTCAGCGGCTCCTCGGTGAGGAGACGGTTGTCGAAAATGACGGCTTCTTTCCCTTTCAGCTGCTCTCTGAAAAGCACCAGCTTGTCGTGCAGGAGCGCTTTGGCCTCGCGGTCGGCGATCTGATCGTCAACCGGCAGATCATCCGAGGGCAGGAACGACTTGTGCGTCTCCTCGGAGTCCTCCTTCAGGGGGCTGTCCAAGGAGATCTCCCAGCTGTTCAGGCGCTGGTCCATCTCGATGATTTCAGACTCCTTCACATCCAGACGGTGGCTGAGGAGCTTGGGTGAGGCTTCGATTCCCTGGGCCTCCAACTGTTCCTTCTCCTTGCGCAGATTGAAGAAAAGCTTCCGTTGCGCCTGGGTGGTGCCGATCTTGACCAGCTTCCAGTTGTCCATAATGAACTTGATGATGTAGGCCTTGATCCAGAAGGAAGCGTAGTAGGAGAATTTGTAGCCTCGGTACGGATCGAACTTCTTTACCGCCTGCATGAGTCCCACGTTGCCCTCCTGAATGAGATCCATCAGGTTCTGCATCCAGTAGCGCTGGAAGTCCATCGCGATCTTGACCACCAGTCTCAGGTTGGCCGTGATGAGCCGGTACCCGGCTTCGATGTCGTCTTTCTCGCGGTAACGTATGGCCAGCTCCCGCTCTTCCTCGCGGCTCAGCAGAGGGTAGCGCTTGATTTCGTCGAGGTAGATGCGAAAGGGGTCGAAGCTGGGAGCTTGGGGCCGCTCGCGACGGGCAACCGCCCCCCTGCGAGGCTCATCGTCCATATCGTTCTGGTTATTGTCGTCGTAATTGTCGATCCTTCTTCGGGTCGTCATTTCAGTCACTGTCCTCAACAGTATGGGGATCATCGTCGGTCCGACGGCTGCTCCCGGCGGAGTCCAGATTTCCTCTTTCCCTGAATTGGAGATTCTAACGGTAAGGGGATTCTGATATCAAGCAAAATCCCGATTCATTCGTCCACCTCCCCGTTGCCAACACCAGAAAATCATTGCTTTTCTCGGACAACTTCACTATAAAGTCCAACGACTTCACGCCCCGGTGATTGGCCGGGCGATACCGGTATCGCCTGATCTTCGGGTCTCCTTCTGTCAACCCTTTCAGCCAAAGCGCGACCACCACTATGATTGTGACCGTCGATGGTCCGGCAGGCGCGGGTAAGAGCACGGTCTGCCGTTTGTTGGCAAAAGAGCTCGGGTTCACCTATCTGGATACGGGAGCCATGTATCGAGCGGTGGCTTGGGCCTGGCTGCACGCATCAGCGGAAAGGCACGGCCGCGGCACCGGAGGCTCGGCGCCCAGGCTCATGGATTCGCCTCCGGACGAAGAGACACTGCTGGAGCTCCCCCTGCGTTTTGCCATTCAAGATGGCTCCATGACGATTCACCATCACCAGACGAAGCTGGAGGAGCAGATCCGATCCCCGGAAATCACCCAGTTGAGCTCCCAATTTTCACAGGAAGCCTGTGTGCGATCCTTCTTGACCGAATGGCAGCGACGTTTGGCCGACACGGGGGACGTCGTCGCCGAAGGCCGTGACATGGGATCCGTCGTTTTTCCTCACGCCTCCATTAAGGTCTACCTCACGGCGAGTCTCCGGGCACGAACCCTCCGACGCCTCGCGGAATATGAGCAGAAAGGGGAGCCCATCGACTACGCGACCCTGGAAGCGGACATCCGTTTGCGAGACGAACGGGATTCCAGCCGCCGATTGGCTCCCATGCGACCAGCCGATGACGCCGTTATGGTGGACACGTCAAACCTGTCCATCGCCGAGGTGGTCGCCGTGCTGAAAGCGTTGGTCCTCAACGTCAGAGACCAAAGCGGATAGTCACCGCGCGCTCCATGAGCCATCAAAAATGCCATTGTCAATCAAACCTTCATCTGGTATGTTGCTAAGATTCAAAATACGTGGCGTAAGCCAAATATCGACAAGGGGGTAACAAATTCA
>CALBZH010000514.1 GCA_937889795.1 uncultured Syntrophobacteraceae bacterium
TCGCGACCTTGAGGTCGCCTGCGGTGAATCCCGAACCGAGAAGGCTGGCATCGAATACATCTGTACCGCCGTTCTGGTTGTTTGCTGTGTTGAAAGAGGTAATCACCGTAGCCGCGAATGCGTTCAAGCGATCCAGGTAGGTAAGCGACGGATCATTCGGATTTGCCAGAGAGAACGCTAGGTCATGCTCGGTTCCCACTGCGGTGTAGGCGACAAGCAGACCTTGGATCTCAGCGCCACTCGAACTGCTCAGCGAGGCATCGCCGGCGGTGAGGTATGTGCCGGTAGACGATTGTGCATCCGTGTAGGTAACACTATGGCTGGTTTGATCATAGGCAAGACTGCCGCTCTGTGCTCCGTCTACCAGTGTGGCAGTGAAGGCGCTGCCCTGGAGATCTACGGTGAGGGAGCCGTTTGCCTCTTCCGTATACTTGATCGGAATGAGCTCGGCTAGCTCGGTCACCGCTTTGTATCGCATATCGAGCAAGTCATTGGGCATCTGCTGTCCGCCGAATTGCTTCTTGACAATCTCCCCATTGTATTGCGCAATCTGTGTCAGAAGCGAGTTGACCTTTGTGACGTCCCCTTGCACCTGGCTTTCTATCTCTTGGGCATTGCTCATAAGGTTCGTATAGGCCTGCCTGACAACGCTTGCCAGCTGCTCGGCATTCTGCTGAACACTCATCTGCTCGGCCGCGCCTGTCGGATTGAGACTCAGAGCATCCCAGGAATCCCAGAATTGCCCGAGGATCTTGGAGATGCCATTTTCGCCATCATCCGCCAGATAGTCACTGGCTATGCCGAATTGCGTGTATCGCGCCTTGTAGTCGGCTTCCTTGGAGATGGAATCCATCAGGCGCCGTTCCACATACTGATCGCGCTGCTGCACGACGCGATCGATGGTTGCGCCGGTACCGAACCAGCCATCCCGGGTGAAAACGGGTGAGCTCGTCACCTGAACGGTTTTCTGCCTCGCGTAGGTCTTGCTGTCCGCATTGGAGATATTGTGGGAAATGGTCTGGATCTGCGACTGGGTATTGGAAATTGTTCCCTTCGCAATCTCCAAGGTGTACGAAAGGCCCGGCATGTCAGATCTCCTTCTTGAACGCAACTCCACGCATGGCGACTTGCGATCGTTCTGGGCGCCCTTCCTGCCCCCGGCCATAGCTGGCTGGACAGAGGCAGTTCATGAAATCCTGATAGTGCGACAGCGTATTCTCAATGAACGCTCGGTTGGTCTCGTTCAATCGCTGGATTCGATGGAGCTGCTCCCTCAAGGAAGCCCGTGCAGAGTCCTGAGCGACTCCAGAGGCAGGATGACTCCCTTCGGGCAGACCCGTGATCCGTTCCTTAAACGCGTTGAAGAGATGCTCCTTGCGCGGAAGAAGCTGCATCAGAAGCGCACTGTTAAAACTGACGAGCGCCCCGGATTCCTCTTCGAGCAACCCGATGATTTCGTCGGCATCCTGCACACATTCCTTCAAGAGGCTCTCGCGGTCGACGCACGCACCGGAGTCTGACGAGCGCGCCTCCGTTTCCGCAGTAGGGATCCCCCGACTCACCATGGTGTACACCTTTCCAACCTGATATGTCAGCGTTCGCTTCATTTCTGCTATCGGTCGTTCGAGTCCGTTCCTTGATTGTTCCTGCCAAATTGGCTTCCGGGAGCCGATCCGCTCAGCTCCGGTTGGGAGGAGTCGCTCCAGGCTGAATGAGGGGCACCAGTTGTTGGTAAAGCAACTCCGAAAGCCCCTGTCCGCCAGACTTGCTCGTCTCCCTTGCGAGCGTCTCGTCGAACATGCTTTCGTACATCTCGCGCCCTTGTCCTGGATCTTCCGCCTTCATCACGCTCTCGCGCATGGACTTCAACAGGTAGTTGGTCATGATGGACTCGAATTCTTGACACGCCGTATGAAGCCTTTTCTTCTGTGCTTCGGTTTTAGTGACGTCTTCACCCTGAGCTGCGTTACGAACCGATTGAATCATGATGTCCCCTATATGATGTCGAGCTCAGCCTGCAGGGCACCCGCTGCCTTGATGGCCTGAAGAATG
Organism: uncultured Syntrophobacteraceae bacterium; assembly: GCA_937889795.1. GTDB lineage: Bacteria > Desulfobacterota > Syntrophobacteria > Syntrophobacterales > Syntrophobacteraceae > CALBZH01. Next base: position 2,053 of record CALBZH010000514.1, read on the forward strand.
TTGATAAGGTCCCGCGGCGTAGCCCCGATCGCGTTGATCCCATGGACCACTTCCCCGATGGTGACCCCACCCCCGACAACGGCGAGCGCGCCCTTTCCCTCTTGCACTTCGACCTTGCTTTCGGGAGTCACAACCGTTTGTCCGTTGCTCAAAGGCAGAGGCTGCGACACCTTGGACTGCTCACTCACCTGAACCGTGAGGTTGCCATGGGCGATGGCCACGGGCGAGATGCGCACCTTTTCGCCCATGACGATGGTTCCCGTCCGTTCATTGACAACCACCTTGGCGACCATTTCGGGCTGGATCTCGATATTTTCGAGCTGTGTCATCATCTCAACCAGTCGGTCATTGTGGCTCGAAGGAACCTGGAGCCGAATGCTCGCCGCGTCAACCGCCTTGGCACATCCGCCTCCCATGGTTTTGTTGATACCCGCGACGATCTTATTCGCCGTCGTGAAGTCCGGAGTTTTAAGCACAAGATCGAGCACTCCGACGTTTTCGTACTGACCCGGAAGCTCCTTTTCGACCGTTCCCCCTCCACTAATGAACCCTACAGTGGGATGGTTCTTCTGGACGCTCGAGCCGCTTTGACCACCAGCGGCGAACCCGCCCACCGAGATCGGCCCCTGCACCACGGCATAGGTCCGCCCGTCCGGGCCAAGGAGGGGCGCCATGAGCAGGGTCCCTCCTTCAAGGCTCTTGGCATCCCCAATCGAGGATACTTGAACATCCAGCCGAGTGCCAACCCGAGCGAAAGGGGGCAGCTTTGCTGTCACCATGACGGCGGCCACATTTTTCACTTTCACCAGGATGGGATCGACATGTATCCCCTGGTTGTCGAGCAAGTTGGCCAGTGTACTGACGGTAAACTGGGTCTTGTCCTTGTCTCCCGTCCCGTTCAGCCCCACGACCAGGCCGTAGCCGATCAACGGGTTGGTTGCCGTACCGCGGAAAGACGCAATGTCCTTGATGCGCACGGCGTGGGAGCTCACAACCGTGCCCCAGATGAGAAGAAGAACGACTGCGCCCGCACCGATAACCGTCTTTGTATGCATAGTGCACCCACTAGAAGGGCAGGATGGCGTCGATCACTTGCCCGAGCCATCCCGGCTTTTGCTGATTGGTCACCGGACCCTTACCCACAAGGAAGATCTTTGCGTCGGCTATATTCTGCGACAGAACCGTGTTGTTCCGAGTGATGTCGCTCGGCCGAACAACCCCCTCCAGAATCGTCTGCTGCATTTCTTCATTCACCTTGGTCCAACGTGATCCCCTGATCACCAGGTTTCCGTTGGGCATTACGTCAACGACGGTGGCGGTCATATAGGCGGAAATGGAATCCGTTCTGGAGGTGGCTCCCTTTCCTGCGAAGTCGTTCTTGAACGATCCCTGGTAAGGACCGAAGGAAAAGGCACCGACCGGACTCGTCATGTTGCCTGCGGTCACACCCGAGAAGCTCAGGGACCCCTGGAGCGATTTGTCCTTTCCGGTCTTCGTGGTAGCCTCTTTTGTTCCTTTCGACTCTTCGCTCACGGTGATGGTGACGATGTCTCCCACCTTCTTCGCCTTGAGATCCTGGTACAACGAAGAGGAGCTCTCGTTCCAAAGCGATCCCGAAGGCGCTTCACGAACTGCGGCGGTGCTCAGAGCCGGAACCTGCCCCTGTGGCATGGGAATCAATGCGGGTCTGGGTGCCAACGGAGCGCTCGACTGAGAATTTCCATTTGTCGTTACGCAACCGAACAGACAGACCAGACCCAAGCCAAAGGCCCCCAGCACCCAACGTCGAAAAACACTCCGCGTGCACGGGCTGTACCCGCCACCGATCCTCTCTGCGACAACCGAATCCATGATCTCCCCCATCTCTTTCGATTGACCCTACGGCATCGCCCGCACGGTCGTCTCATCAACGATCTGACACAAAACGATCTTGTTCGTCGTGATGTTCAACACCCGGATGGTGTCTCCGGCACTGCCCTCTTCCTTGGCCTGTCCCCTGGCGGAAAGCTTCAGTCCCGGTTTTTCGTAAAGAATGGTCACGGCACTGCCGCGCTTGAGGGTGAGTGGGCGATCGAGGTCGACCAATGCGATCGGCTGATGGAATCCCACTTCACGCAGCAGTCTTTTGCCGATGACTTGATCCATTTGAGTGGCAAAGCGGTCCGGGGTGTCCGAGATACTTATCCGCTGGAATTCAACGTCCGATGACTGGATCAACTCGTTGCGCCGAATGGCCCTCATCGCGTGAACGACGTTCTGAAGCACGTCCACCTTGCCTGTGACACGAACGCTCCGCTCCTTTTCTCCATCGACGATGAAGTGGATCGTAACGGCGACATTGCCGAGGAAACGCTCGTTAGGGGCAGCTACCACCTCGTGCGTCATGGTTCCTGCCGGAAGCTCGACAGCAGGCCCGGAAAACCAGACCCCCCGCACGGCCACGTCACCCGTATCCCAAGGAGCGCGGGTCGTAATGAACTCCCTGTAGATCGCCTCGATTTCCTCT
>CALBZH010000515.1 GCA_937889795.1 uncultured Syntrophobacteraceae bacterium
CCGCCGGCGCCAATCGCGACGCATTGCCTCTGAGCATACAGGACTTTCACGAAGTGCTCATCCATGCGACTGACGAGCCCGCTTTTCATCTGCTTTTCATCTCCGCTTCGCAGTGCATTCATCCAGGGCTGCCATAGTCGTCTCCGACTGTCGATGAACTTGGTCAGTGAATCCAGGAGCAAGCGCAAGGGAACGGTCATGACACAACGATTGAGCAAGCACGCGGCCTATTATGCTCTGGGCTTCCTGATGGTCTTTGCGCTCAAGGCCCACTACAGCCGGGCGACCAGCGGCGATCTGGTGTGGATTCTCGGCCCAACCGCCGCGCTTGTGGAATGGTGCTTCGGGATCCCGTTCGAGCGGGAGGCGCACGCGGGGGCCATCAGCAGGGAGTACGGGATCATCCTGGCTCCGGGGTGTGCCGGGGTGAATTTCCTGATCATCTGCTTTTCCACCCTGTGGTTTTCGGTCCTTCACCGGGTCGCGGGCCGGGGGAAGAAGATGATGTGGCTCGGCGCGAGCGCCGTCGTGTCCTACCTGCTGACGCTCGTCGTGAACGGACTGCGAATCGTTGTGTCCATTTACCTTTATCGGGCCGACATCTACGGGGGATGGGTCACGCCCGAGCGGGTTCACCGGATCGAAGGGGCGTTGATCTACTGTTGCGCTCTCCTCCTGGTCTACCCGATGGGTCTGAAGCTGGCCGGATGGTTGAGCGGCCGTCCACCGCGGGTGCTCCGGTGGACCACCGCGGATGGAGACGGCTGGAAGCCTTTGGCCTCCATGCTTGCCATCCCTTTCGCCTGGTACGGGGCGGTCACGATCGTAACGCCTTTCCTGAACCGGGCCTGGCGTCACCATGACGTGCGGTTCGTCGAGCACTGCGGTTTTGTGGCCGGCGTCTGTGCGTTGGTGCTTCTGCTCGCGCTGCTGGTCGTGCTAGGATTCCAAGGGATCAAATCGCGGATTGGACGACTCATGGGAACGTGCTGGAATGACGGAGAGCGCGGCGGAGGGAGTCCCTGGGGAGGATGGCTGTCGAGGGGGAGGGTTTCACGTGAAGCCAAGAGTCTTGATCGTCGAGGACGAGCGAGCGATTGTGGACACTATTCAGTACGCCCTTGAAACGGACGGGTTTGCAACGGACTGCCTTGCCACGGGTGAAGCGGTGCTTCCGTTCCTGGAGGAGAATCCGGCAGACCTGATCATCCTGGACATTGGCCTTCCCGACGTGAGCGGGCTCGAGCTGTGCAAGGCAATCCGGAGGACTCACACGACGCCAGTGATCTTTCTCACGGCGCGGGCGGACGAGGTGGACCGTGTGGTCGGCCTGGAAATCGGCGCCGATGACTACGTGACAAAGCCCTTCAGTCCCAGGGAGCTTTCCGCGCGGGTGAAGGCCGTCTTGCGCCGGACACGCGCAGCGGTCGACTGCGTGTCCACCGAGCCCGCCTTCCAGGTGAACGAATCCAAGCGTCAAGTCGCCTACCGCGGGAAGACCTTGGAGCTTTCGCGCTACGAATACGACATCCTACGAACCTTCATCCGACGCCCGGGCCACGTGTATTCTCGGGAGCAGCTCATGGACCTCGTATGGGAGCAGCCCGAGGCGAGCCTCGACCGAACCGTGGATGCGCACATCAAGAACATCCGCGCCAAGCTTCGGGCCATCGACCCCGAATGCGACCCCATCCTCACCCATCGCGGGATGGGCTATTCCCTGAAAGAAAACCTATGAGGCTGGGAACCCGCATCTTCATTGCCTACCTGGTGATCTTCGCCGTCTGCTTCTACTACCCCATCGAGCGCATCGCCGGAGATCTCCGTACGCGCTACGTGGAGGGGATTGAAGACCCGCTCGTGGACCAGGCCAATATTCTGGCGTCCTGGGTGAGCATGGAGATGGAGGCCGGCCGCTTCACCCCAGAAAGCCTCTACGCCATTTTCGAGCACGCCTACGGAAGGACCCTCACCGCCCGATTGTACGACCTTCTGAAAACGCGCGTCGATCTTCGCGTGTACATCACGGATGACTCCGGAAGGATCCTCTTCGATTCCGAGGACAGGCTGAACGAGGGAGCGGACTACTCAAGGTGGCGGGACGTTCAGCTGACGCTCCGCGGTGATTATGGGGCACGGACAACTCGCAGGAACCCCGAGGATCCAACGTCGGTCGTTCTTTACGTTGCTGCGCCGATTGTCGTCCAGGGCCGTACCGCTGGGGTGCTCACCGTCGGCAAGCCCACCACCAACGTGAACAGCTTCCTCCGCATCGCCCGACCGCGCATCATCAAGATCGGCTTGGTCTC
>CALBZH010000516.1 GCA_937889795.1 uncultured Syntrophobacteraceae bacterium
AGTGGCTAAAGCCGCCGACAACCATGGCCGCCCATTTTCCGAATTCTCCGGAAGCGTTGTGTAACACGGTCAGGCTCGCCCGAAGCTGTTATACAGCCTGGGATCATTTCCGCCTGATCTTCCCCCACTACCAGGATCAAGCGGCCGATCATTTCGAGCTGCTGCTCACAAAATGCCGCAAGGGAATCGGCTGGCGTTACGGCGACACCAACGACGCCATCGAAGCCCGGCTTACCGAAGAGCTGGAGCTGATCCGGGCCAAGGGCTACGTGGATTATTTTCTCGTGGTGGCCGACATCGTCGGGCGTCGCCCCATCCACTGCGGTCGGGGGAGCGGCGCGGCCAGCCTGGTGAGTTATCTTCTCGGGATCACCCACGTGGACCCCATTCGCCACCGGCTTCTCTTCGGGCGCTTTCTCAACCCCGAGCGCAAGGATCCCCCGGACATCGACGTCGATTTTCCCTGGGACGAGCGGGACGCCTTGTCCGAGGAGCTGCTGCGCCACTACAGCCCCGAGCGGATGGCGGCGGTGGCGAACCACGTGGGGTTCGGGGCTCGGGCTGCCGTGCGGGAAGTGGCGAAAGTCTATGGAATCCCGGCCGCGGAGATCAAGGAGATGACGCGGCGTTTGGGCTCTTGGACAGACCCGGCCCGCATCGGAGCCCGCATCGCGCACCACCCCAAGTTCCGGGGTGTGGCGCTCGACCCGCCCTGGCCCGAGATCTTCCAGCTGGCAAGTCACCTGGAGTCCCTGCCCCGCCATCTTTCCGTCCACTGCGGCGGCATCATCCTGGCTCCGGATCGGGTTTCCCGGCATGTCCCGGTGCAGCGGAGCGCCAAGGGAATGCAGATCATCCAGTGGGAGAAGGACCAGACGGAAACGGCTGGGCTCGTCAAAATCGACCTGCTGGGCAACCGGTCTCTTGCCGTCATCCGGGACACCCTGGCCGCCGTGAGGAAAAACACGGGCAAGGTCATCGATTACGCCCTCTTCAACCCGCTGGACGACCTCCCAACGCAAGATCTCATCCGGCGCGGCGAGACCATGGGGGTCTTCTACGTCGAATCGCCCGCCATGCGGCAGCTGCAGCAAAAGACCCAGCGCGGGGATTTCGAGCACCTCGTGATCCATTCGTCCATCATCCGGCCCGCGGCCAACCGCTACATCCGGGAGTACATCGAACGGTTGCACGGAAAGGTCTATAAGCCCATCCATCCCAGCCTGGGCGACATTCTATCGGAAACCTACGGGGTGCTGGTCTACCAGGAAGACGTGGTCCAGGTGGCCATGGCGCTTGCGGGATTCAGCTGGGGGGAAGCGGATGGCGTCCGCAAGGTCATCAGCAAGAAGAGCAGCGAGCAGCTCCAGGACTATCGCCGCCGGTTCTTCGAAGGCTGCGCCCGGCGCGGGGTTTCAGAAGACGTGATTCGAGTGGTCTGGGACATGTTTCTTTCCTTTGCCGGCTATTCTTTCTGCAAGCCTCATTCGGCTTCCTACGCCCTGGTGAGCTTCAAGTCGGCTTATCTCAAGGTGCACCATCCGGCCGAGTTCATGGCGGCGGTCATCAGCAACGGCGGCGGGTATTACAGCACCCTGGCCTACATTTCGGAAGCCCGGCGCATGGGCATCTCGGTGCTGGGACCGGATGTCAACGCCAGCGAATGGCACTATCTCGGAAACGGCAGCATAATCCGCATGGGCTGGCAGCAGCTCCGGGACATCCGTCGGGAGACGCTCGAAAGCCTGGTCGAGGAGCGGCGGCGGAAAGGCCCCTTTCGATCCCTGGAGGATTTCCTGAGCCGGGTCGCCCTGCAGGGAGCTGAGGCTGCCATGCTTGTCAAAAGCGGGGCGTTGGACAATCTGCCCCTGGAGCGGGCGCTGCACCGTTCCTCCCGAGAAACTCGTGCTCTCGATGCATCCCTCGACCAGCCAGCGGCGATCGGAGCTGGCAGCTCGCGTTTGAACCGGCCGCAGCGGCTTTGGCTCGCGGAATCCTGGATCAACAGGAGGGGCCAGGCTGGAGCCGGCAGGCTTCCCCTGCCCTTTTCCCGTCTGGATATTGCCGTTCCCCCTCTCCGCGACCTGACCCCGCGCCAGACATGGCAGCAGGAAATGGAAGCCCTTGGACTAGTCCTTTCCGCTCATCCCCTCGCTCTTTATGCAGAATCCGTACGAAGCCTCCCCCAGCGCATCGTGAAAGGCTCCGAGCTGCCGCTGCACGTTGGAAAACGGGTCTGGCTGCTGAGCTGGCCGGTGACGAGGAAGGAAGTCATGACGAAGGGGGGCGATTCCATGGAGTTCGTTTCCTTCGAGGACGAAACGGCCATCTACGAGACGGTCTTCTTCCCCAAGGAGTTTCAGCGGTTCTGCCAACGAGTGGACATGGGGCGGGGGTATTTGCTTTACGGGAAGGTGGAAAGTGAATTCGGAGTAATCAGCGTCACCGCGCTCCAGGTGTCCGAACTGACCGCTTCCCAAGGACGGCGGCTTGCAGTATAGAGGGGGGGAATCGACTCAGGAGCTGACAACAAGCCAGCAAATACATGGACGCCCAGTGCCCCCAAGGCTCTTCCAACGGGTGCCACGGGCTCCATTGAAGAGAAAAGAGAGTCTACACCAGCATGGACATTGAAGACCTCTATAACCTGATCCCAGACGTCAACTGTCCCCCCGGCTGCACCGAGTGTTGCCGCAACTTCGGGGTGCCTTCACGAACGAAAGTGGAAGACGAGCGGCTGAAAGCCTTCCTGCGGGCGAACGGCAGGGAGATCGGCGAGGCACAGGGGCACACCTGTCCGTACGTGTGCGAAACGGGCTGCACCGTTTATCCGGCTCGCCCGCTCATCTGCCGGCTGTTTGGCGCATCGATCAACTACCAGTGTCCCATGGGAGTCAAGCCGGTCCGCATCCTGCTCGAAGACGAGGAGGAGGAGATCTTTCAGCTCTACCAGCTCAACTTCTTTTAAGGGTCTCTGGCTCCGAGGCGGGTAAGCGCCTACTGGATCCTGTAAGCAGGCTGCTCACCCGCCTTACCCACAACGCCCAGCTGTCCCCCGCATTCGGGACAAAAGACATTCCGGATCATCTGCATGGTTCCAAATCCGGGATCGTCGAAAACGACCTCATCTGTCCTGAGGTAAACCGAAATGCCGCATGCCATGCACATGCATTCCAATTCCTGACTCATTGCCACCCCTCGTGTCTCGCCACTCTATTCCCCAATGGCTTCACCGACCTTCTCGACGGCCTGCTGCAGCTCCGGGAAGAGATCCAGAGACACCGTCAACCCCTTCTTGGAAGGGTGGAACTCGCCGTCGTCACCCTTGTAATAGATCCTCAGGTCGACGTATTGCTTCCCCTTGTATACGGTCAGAGAGGCTCTGACTTCCTCGAGCGGGTTTTTGGGAAAGGAATGAATCAGCTGCGCTTCTTTAGCCATATCCTTGTTCCTCCTCTGGCGTTGGACTCCAGGACAATGCTCACTCGAGCGATTTCAACACGTCATAGACCGCTGCGAAGTCAGCCTCCCCCCACCCCTTCCGAATACCTGCGCGGTAGAGGGGCAGGAGCGTATGGGCGACGGGAGCCGGAACGCCTACGTCATGGGCCGTGTCCACGATGGCCTTCAAATCCTTGGTCATGTGCTTGAGCGGGAATTGGGGAGAAAACACCTCCGACTTGAGCATTTCCGATTTCATCTGGAAGAAGGGACATTGAAGGGGGCCGCTCAGCACGACATCCAGCATGGTCTCGGCCGAGAGACCTCCCGCGGTACCCAGCCGCATCATTTCGGACACCCCTTCCATCATGATTCCGAGCAGCAGGTTGATGGCCATCTTCATCATGGCCCCCTGCCCGGCCGGTCCGCAGTAAACCGTCTTTTTTCCCATGGCAGCGAAAACGGGCGCCAGCTCCTTTACCTCTTCTTCCACGCCGCCGGCCAGGATAATCAAGGTTGCCTCTTCGGCGGGCTTCTTGGAACCGGATACGGGTGCGTCCACGTACCGGACTGAAGTCGACGCGAGCTTTTCACCCAGCTCTGTTGCAAAACGGGGAGAAACCGTGCTCATGTTGACGAAGCACTTAGAGCTGTTGAAAGCGCGCGCAGCCCCCCCCGGACCCCAGAGAATATCCGTGATGGCCTCTGCACCGGTCACCATGCAGATGATCACATCGGTGTTTTCGGCGAGCGCAAGGGCCGTCGGCGTCGTCGATGCGCCCAGGGCGGTAAGGGGTTCGGTTTTTCCCGGGGCGCGGTTGTAGACCGTTACCTGAAAGCCTGCACGCACGAGGTTGCGGGCCATGGCCGTGCCCATAATCCCCAAACCGATAAATCCAATTCTCTGACTCATACCGTCCATCTCTCCTGATTGAATTGATGCGGGCCACGCACAAGAACCGGGCAGTGCCGATGACACCACCCAATGGTAAGACGCCTTTCACTCAAAATGAAACACATGTCAACCTCATTTGTGCGCGCCGGTTGTCCCTCAAACCGAATAGGCTGGCTCCCAGCAAGGTTTTTCATGGGTACTTCTTCCTTTCTCTTCACCCAAGACGGCTTGATCGCGACTTCGAAAGATGCTTTACTTGGGTAAAACCAAGCGAGAGGCTCATATGGAAGAACGGATCAGGACGCTCGGCAGTATTCACGCAAATCATTTCAGTGCTCATTTGGACACGGTTCGGCTCCGCACGGGGCGGTTGACGGAGCGGATCAGGATCGACCACCCCGAAGCCGCTGCCGTCGTGCCCTTTCTCGATTCGAATCGGATCCTGATGGTGCGCCAGTGGCGCTATGCCATTGCGCGAGAGACCCTCGAGATCCCCGCGGGCAAGGCCGATCCGGGCGAGCCCTTGGAAGTGTGCGCTCGGCGTGAGATGCACGAGGAGACCGGTTACAGCCCGGAGCGGCTGGTGGAGCTTTTCAGCTATTTCCCGGCCATCGGGTATTCCAATGAGGTGATCCGGATTTACGCCGCCTCCAGGCTCAAGAAGCTTTCGTCGGCGCGGGACGAGGATGAGATTTCCCACGTCGAGATCGTTGACCTGTCGAAGATCTACGATCTGATTGCGGAGGGGGCCATCCAGGATGGGAAAACGGTCATCGGGCTGTCCCTCTTCAAGGCCAGAATGGAACGAGGCGAGCTCCCGAAGGACTTCTTCGATTGAGAAGACCTGTGCCATGTCGAAGGTACCCATCACCCGCATTGGATATCACCGACTGCTCAGGGATCTGCTTATCCTGAGACGTGATGTGCGTCCCGCCGTGCTGGAGGAGCTCCAGGAGGCGCGGGCTTTCGGGGTCAGGCTGGACAACCAGCAATACCTGGCCGCTCGCGAGCGCCATGTGGTGCTTCAGCGAAGAATCTTGGAGCTCGAGCAAAAGCTTGCCGGGTGTGAAATCGTGGTGGGGCGTCGGGTGATTATCAAGCAGGCGGGCTTCGGGGCCGTGATCCGCATCCTGAATGTGGACACGGGGGAGACGACGAGCTATGAGCTTGTGGGTCCCTATGAATCCGATGTGACCGACGGAAAGCTCTCGATCGACTCCCCCGTGGGACGCTGCCTTCTCGGCCGGCGAGAAGGCGAGGAAGTGACCGTCTATGCTCCCTCCGGCATGCGGATTTACCGGATCCTCTCCATCGAAGTCTGAGACTTTTCGACCGGCTGCGACCGGCCTTCACTCTTTTATTCGAACATTCGGACCAACGGAACATCCAACGCTTTGACGATCTTCTCCATGTTGTCGAGAGAGATATTTACGTTCAAACGCTCCACCTCCCCCAGATATCCAAATGTCAATCCGGTGAGCTGCTGAAGCTCCAATAGGGTCAATTTCCTCAACCGCCTGTAATAACGCATATTTTTGGCAAATCTGACTCTTGCCTCGGAGGGACGCTTCTCGATCATTCATCCTCCGGCTTCGTGCCTCTTCACTCAAAGGCGTTCCATAACAGCTGAAACTTGCTCGCATTTGCAGGCATAGGCGGCCGAGAAGACCTTGGCCAGGGATTGGTCAAACGGACGACACGTGTCAACCACCACATGCTCCAAGGAGCTCAGCTCGCTCGTAGGCTCGAATTCCTCGATCATCTTCGGAAGATGATGCAGCCTGGCGTCTGACGCGCCCCCGGTAACCTCCCGCTGAAGCAGCCGCTCTCGAATGCCCTTCTCGTCGCACGCGCATTCGAGAAAGATGACGTTGGTGTCACAGTCCAGCGCAAGCCTGCGGGCGTCATCTCTCCACCGTCTCCGAGAGAAGGATCCGTCCAGGATTACCGAACGGCCGCGCCGCAACTCCTCCTGGGCGATAGCCAGCATCGCGGCGTAGACGTACTGCCGACGCTCCCGCTTGTACAGGCCTTCGTCGTACCCGACGATCACCGGCTCGGAGGTGGCGATCCCTTCCCGTTCCTTCCGCAGCCGGTCGGACTGGACCATAACAAGGCTCAACGCCTCGGCAAGCGCGCGAGCAAGGTAGGACTTGCCCGAGGCGGGAAGCCCGCAGCACACCCAGAGCGTGGGACGGCTGAACTGCAGGGCGAATCGGTAAGCCAGCGAAAGGTAGGTCTCCGCTTCGCGCCGAAGCATCTCTTTCTCATCGGCGTCGTCAAGCTCCGACAGCCGAAGACAGGCCACTTTCACCTTCACGACGGCCCGATACGCAGCGTAGAAGTCGATCAGCGCGTAGAGGTCATAGTCCCTGGCAGCCTCCACATAGGCATCCAGGATTGTCCGGCTTAAGCCGCTTTGTCCCAGCTTCTCCAGCTCCATGTGGAGAAAAGATAGGTCCGAAGCCGCATCTCCGTATCGAAAGCGGTCGTTGAACTCGATGCAGTCGATGATTTGGATGCGGTCGAGCAGATAGATGTGATCGGGGCGCAGGTCGCCATGGCCATCGTGAATTCGCCCCTCCTCGATGCGCTTCTCGAACAAGGGCCGCCAAAATCGCAGGAACGCCCGGCTGACCTCACGGACAAGCTCCCACCGATCGAGAGGCAGCAGTTGGGCTGCGAAGGGCTCGACCTGTAGGAAATTCTCTTCCACGTTGTAAGCCACGACATCCGGATCCCCGAAATGATCGACCGACGGGCTTCGAGGGCTGCTGCGATAAAAGCTCGCGAGCACTCGTCCGATCTCGGCGGCTCGGATCCCGAGCTCATCGCCCGGACGTCTTTCCTCCTGTGATGGCTTGCTCAACAGGAACTGAAGGCAAGCTTCCTCCGGCAACTGGCGCATCCTGACCGCGAGTTCCACCACATCCCCCTCGCCACCCAGACGAAGCCGCCCCATGTCGTCCCTGCGGATGGTCTCGACGGAATGATAGACTCCACGACTCAATCGCCCGTTGAGCGCAACTTCTTGACGGCAGCAGTGCAAACGCTTTTCCAGCGTACTGAAGTCGAGAAAGCCGAAGTCGACGGGCTTCTTGAGCTTGTAGGCCCAGTCCCCGGTAAGGAAGACGGCCGAGATGTGTGTGTCGCGTCGTTCGATGTCACGCACCGGATGAGGATAAAAGGAGGGATCGAGGAAGGCCCGGCAGGTCTCTTCGAAGCGCTTGAATGCTTCCATGATGCCTCCAGGCCTTGAAGAAGTCACTTCGTCCGTTCGATGCACGCATAGGCACTGTGGTTGTGGATCGATTCGAAGTTCTCCACGTCAACCATAAACCAAAGCACATTCGGGTCCTGCTTCAACTGATACGCGACATCTCGCACCACGTCCTCAACGAACTTGGGGTTCTCGTAGGCCTGCTCCGTCACATACTTCTCATCGGGGCGTTTCAGAACGGAATAGACCTCACAGGAAGCGGCCTTTTCCACCAAGCGAACCAGGTCCTCAATCCAGACAAAGCGTTTGAAGCGTACGGCAAGCCGCACAACGCCGCGCTGATTGTGGGCCCCATGGCTGCTGATCTCCTTGGAGCACGGGCAGACCGTCGTGATGGGAACGTTGACCTCAAGCACCAGGTCGTAGCCTTTGGTGGCGCTCAGTGAGCCGCTCACACGGCACCCGTATTCCATGAGCCCCTCGGAATCCGTCACCGGTGAGAGCTTCTTGACAAAGTATGGAAAGCTGATCTCGAGATGCGCTGACTGGGACTGGAGTCGCTCCTGCATCAGCTCCATGATGGAGCTGAGCTCCCGGATGTCCAGGTGTCCGTGAAACTCGTTGAGGATTTCGATGAACCGGCTCATGTGAGTCCCCTTGAACTCACGCGGCAAGTTCACGTACATGTTGATGGAAGCAACGGTGTGCTGCATCCCGTTGCTCTTATCCATCACCCTCATGGGATAACGGATGTCCTTGACTCCAACCTTGTCCACGTTGATATTTCTGTAGTCCGTCTGATTCTGCACGTCGATCATGGTGCGGCTCTTCGAATCACGTTGGCTCTCTCATTGGATTGACAAGGCCATGGCCACGAGGTTCTGGGCAATTTCCTCAAGACCGGCCTTCGTCGCCTCGGACACCCCATCCGCGAACACGCCCTTCAGGTCGGCATCGATGATCCCCTCGTCGTAAGGGATGAAGCCCAGAAAACGATACTCGGCCATATTGTTGAGCAGGAACTCCTTGTCCTTCTGACTCCTCACCTTGTTGCCGACCAACGCGATTCGCGTGAGCCCGATGTCTCCGGCGAGCTCCTTGATGCGCACAGCGGTGTCAATACTGTGCTGGCCCGGCTCGACCACGACCAGAAGGCAATCCACCGCCTTGGATGTGCCCCGTCCCAAGTGCTCGACACCGGCTTCCATGTCCATGATCACCACTTCGTCCCGTCTCAGGATCAGGTGCTGCACCAGATTCTTCAACAGAATACTCTCGGGACAGACACAGCCCATACCACCCTTTTTGACGCCGCCCATCACCATCAATCGCACGTGGTCCCCACTGGCCACGGCCAGCTTCTCGGGAAGGTCGTCAACCTTGGGGTTGATCTTGAAAAACCCTCCGTAGCTGCCTGGGACGGATTCGGTCCGTTCCGCCACCAATTCTTTCATTTTCGCGATGGGAATAATCTCCGAGGCGCCTTTGACCCCGAGCCCATGCCCCAGGTTCGCATCGGGATCGGCATCGATTGCCAGCACTTCCTTACCATGGGTCGCAAACCACTTCACCAAAAAAGCCGAGAGGGTCGTTTTGCCCACGCCCCCTTTACCACTCACAGCAATTTTCAAAGGAATAACCTCCAGTTCATCTCAGTGTGGGGTTTTCTTTAAGACCGCCCTGCATTATATGTGCGGGAAGATCGAGAAATCAACCACAAGTTCCCCGACATCTCTCTGCAAAATGGCTTGCATGGCCGCTCCGGCGTGATTATCTGGTGCAAGTGCGCCCGGTTTCGGGATCGCACTCGACGCGATGAATCTCACGACGTTGGAGGAGCTCAGACGTGGACCGAGATCATGTCATGATTGCGTGCGGAAACTGCGGGACTCGGAATCGAGTCCCGAAAGTGCGTCTTGGAGAACAACCGAAATGCGGACGCTGCAAAATACCGATATCCATAGAGAACCGCTACCCGGATTACGCGATCGGAGTAAACGATCAAAGCTTTGCCAAAGAGGTGCTGGCCTTTCCCGGGCTGGTTGCCGTCTACGTGTGGTCACAAAGCTGCGTTTACTGCAAACAGCTCAACCCTGTCATCGATCGGTTGGCCTATGAGAACACGGGGCGCGTCAAATTCGCCCGGCTCCTGCTCGATCAGAGCCCGATGACCGGGGCACGGTACGCGGCAACGACGGTGCCATCGCTCCTTTTTTTCCGTCGGGGACGCGAGGTGGATCGCCTCACGGGAGCCGTACCCAAGGAGGAAATCGAGCGTCACCTGAGGGCTCTGCTTTGAACCCCGCTCGGGATTGATTTGCAAACATGATTGATGTGCCTCCCGGCCGAATTCGGCGCCTCAACCGGAGAGAGATTCGAACGGATGCCCGGTACGTCCTTTATTGGATGACTGCCAGTCGCAGACCGTTCTGGAACTTTGGGCTCCAGCGCGCCGCACGATGGGCTCGTCAGCAGGCCCGTCCGCTGGTCGTGCTGGAAGCTCTTCGCTGCGACTACCCGTGGGCGAGTGATCGGCTGCACGCGTTCGTCCTTCAGGGAATGCGGCAGAATCAGGCTCATTTCGACCGAACACCCGCCTTATATTATCCTTACGTCGAATCCTCCTCGGGAGCCGGCAAGGGCCTTCTAAAGGCACTGGCCCAACAGGCATCGGTCGTGGTCACGGATGATTTTCCAGCCTTTTTTCTGCCTCGCATGCTGGAGACGGCGGCGCAGCAGGTGAGCGTGCTGCTGGAAGCCGTCGATTCCAATGGCCTCCTGCCGATGCGATCCGCCCCGCAAGTCTTTTCGACTGCATATGCCTTCCGTCGTTTCCTCCAGCGGGAGCTGCCGGCGCACCTCCTGGAACAGCCGTTGGAAGACCCTCTTGCCACACTTGAGCCTTCGCCGCCCATTACGCTACCCAGCGCGCTGTATGAGAAGTGGCCCGCCGCCGATCTCAAAGCCCTCGATGGAGGACCCGGGTCCCTTCGGTCCCTCCCCCTGAATCACCAGGTATCACCGGTTTCCACCCTTGGCGGCTGGCAGCGAGCCGAAGAGGTCTGGCAAGCTTTCCTCGCGCGGAGCCTTTCCGTGTACGCCCTGGATCGGAGCCACCCCGACGAGCGGGCGACCAGCGGCCTTTCCCCCTATCTGCACTTTGGCCACCTGTCAGCGCATCAGGTCTTCTCACAGCTCGCCGAGGCCGAGGAGTGGACTCTCGATCACATCGGCCGGACGGCTACCGGCAAGCGAACAGGCTGGTGGGGGATGAGTGAGGGAGCCGAAGCCTTTCTGGACCAACTGATCACATGGCGGGAGATTGGCTTCAACCTGTGTGGTTTCCGTAACGACTACGACCGATACGAATCCCTGCCCCAGTGGGCCCGTGACGAGCTCGATCGCCACGCGTCGGATCGTCGCCCTGCCCTTTACACACTCGAGCATTTCGAGACTTCCGAAACCCATGACTCACTCTGGAACGCAGCGCAAAGGCAGCTGGTCGAAGAGGGGATCATGCACAATTATCTCAGGATGCTGTGGGGAAAGAAGATCCTGGAGTGGACGTCCTCACCCCAAGAAGCGCTTGCAATCATGATCGAGCTCAACAACAAGTACGCTCTCGACGGAAGGGATCCCAATTCCTATTCGGGCATCTTCTGGATTCTCGGACGTTACGATCGACCTTGGGGACCGGACCGTCCCGTATTCGGGAAAATTCGTTACATGAGCTCGGCAAGTGCCTTGCGGAAACTGAGAGTGACGGAGTATCTTGCCCGCTTTGGATGAGCGATGAGAAGCGCATGCGGGATGGCGTGGGACACCCCCGGCCAAACCTTGCCTCCCCCGCACCGATGGCCTGGTAAAGGCCAGCCGTCCCGGGTGCATTCCTCACCGGAAGGGTCTGGTTCTGCCCGACCTCATACGCCTGAAACCCGTAACCTGACACTTGACACCCGAGCGCTCCCATGCAATCGAAGCGTTGGCAGCTGGCTGAACCGTGCCTTCCCCGCAACGGTGAGGAAGTGCTGGAGATTCTTTTCAGAAACCGAGGGGTTGACACGTCGTTTCTGGAGACGCCTTTAGCCGAGCTGGAGGTCCATTGCGGCTGCTGCGGCATGACGGAAGGGGCTGCGCTTGTGGCCTCGCACCTCAAGCGGGGAAGCCGGATCATTCTCGTTGCCGATTACGATTGCGACGGGATCACCTCTGCAGTCCAAATGTCTCTCTTCCTTCGAGAAATTGGCTATGGCAACTTTGAGACCGTTTTGCCGGACCGCTCCGAAGGGTATGGCATCCCGTTGCGCGCGGTTCTCGACCACCCCGACGCATCGCTCTTCATCGCCATGGACTGCGGCACCCATGACTTCCAGGCGATCACTGCAGCAAAGGGGATTGGAGCCGATACGGTCGTGATCGATCACCATGAAGTTGGGAGGTCTGGCGCTGCACCGGCGAGCATCCTGATCAACCCCAAGCAGCCCGGGTGTACGTCGCGATTCAAGGAGCTGTGCTCTTCCGGCCTGACCCTCCTCTTCCTGACC
>CALBZH010000517.1 GCA_937889795.1 uncultured Syntrophobacteraceae bacterium
GGGCTGGCCTACGAGATCCGCGGTCTTCCGGAGGAAGCGCTGAGCCATTATCAGAGCGCCATTGCGCTCAAGCCCGACTACGCTGAAGTCTACAATAACTTGGGCACCTTCTACGCCGCCAAGAATGACCTCGCGAAGGCGGAGGAGAACTACCGCAAGGCTCTGGCGATCCCGACGTATGAGACCCCGTTCTTCGGATTCTTCAACCTGGGTCGCGTCGCCGAAAAGCGGGGCGACATGGAAGGCGCGCTCAAGGAATACGACCAGGCCATCCGGCTGCTCCCCAGCTACGGGGCCGCCTATTATCGAAAAGGGGTGGTTTTGGAGAGCCTCAAGCGAACCGACGAAGCCAAGGAGGTGCTCAGTCAGGCCGTGCTCTATTCTCCGGACATCGCCGATGCCCACTTGCGGTTTGGCATTCTTTGCTACGCGGCAGGCGAAATTGAGAATTCGCTCTACTCCTTCAGCAAGGTCATCAAGCTGGCACCGCACTCCCCGGCTGCCGCCGAAGCCAAACGTTATCTCGAGCGGATGCAGGGGATTATGATCGCGGATGATTCCATTGGCGCCACGTCCCTCACCGGAGATCGCTTGTCGCAAGTCGAAGTGGTTTCCGACCGGGATAGCCTGGAAGCGGCTCAGACATCGAGCAGCGGCTCGGCCGGGCGCTCTTCCTCGTTGGCCTCCAAGGAAACCCTGGCGAAAGCCCAAAGGAACCTTAAGGCCGCGGGAATCGGGGTGGAGATCAAGGAAACAGCCAAGGGCATGGGAGTGGAGGGGTCGGCGAAATACATTGTCCAGGTCGGGTCGTTTCTTGAAAAGGAAAATGCCGAAAAGCTCCGCAAAAAGCTTGCCTCCGAAGGTTACGACGCGTTGGTCCGCCCCTTCAGCCACCAGTCCCTGGGCAAAATTTTCGTCGTTCAGCTGAAGCCCGTCGATGAGGCCGCCAAGGCAAACAACCTGATGGCAGAGGTCGAAAAGGTGGCTCAAATCAAACCGATCGTCATCAAGGTCCCGGTCAATCCGTAGCCTTGCAGAGACCCAGCATGAGTTGCAGACGAGTCCAAGAAATCAAGTCCTTCATTGTCATGGACGTGCTGGAACGAGCCCAGGAGATGGAGGCGGCGGGCGAGCACATTGTCCATCTCGAAATTGGCGAGCCTGATTTCGACACGCCCGAGGCCATCAAGGACGCTGCCATCGAGGCCCTCCACCGGGGAGAAACCCGCTATACCCACAGCCTGGGAGCCCGGTCTCTTCGGGAGGCGATCTGCCACCATTACGAAGCCACGTATGGCATCCGAGACCTCGATCCGGACCAGGTCCTGGTCACGTCCGGCACCTCGCCGGCCTTTCTGCTGGCTCTCGCCGCGATCATGGAGTGTGGGGAGGAGGTCATTCTCTCCGATCCCCATTATGCCTGTTACCCCAACTTCATCCGATTCCTGGAGGGAGAGCCCCGGTTCATTCCCGTCTACGAAGAGGACGGGTTCCAGTACCGACCGGAAGCCATCCGACGGGCCCTTCGCGGGAGCACAAAGGCCATCCTCGTCAATTCGCCGTCCAACCCGACCGGCAACATTCTCGAGCCCTCCCGCATGCAGGAAATCGCGGACATGGGGCGATGGGTGCTGAGTGACGAGATCTACCACGGGCTGGTTTACGAGGGCAAAGCCCATTCCATGCTGGAATTCACCCGTCAATGCATCGTCTTCAACGGCTTTTCCAAGCTCTACGCCATGACCGGCTGGCGACTGGGATATCTCATCGTTCCGAAGGATCTGGTGCGCACCATCCAGCGTCTGCTTCAAAATTTCTTCATCTCCGCCAACTCCCTCGCCCAGGCCGCCGGATGCGTGGCACTGACCCACCCGGACGTTCAGCGGGACGTGGCGCACATGAAGGCGACCTACAACGAGCGGCGCGTTCACATGATCCGCCGTTTGCGCGAAATCGGGCTCGGAATCACCGTGGAGCCCACGGGGGCTTTCTACGTTTTCGCCAATGCCGGCCGCTTCACAAAGGACTCCTACGCGTTTGCCTTTGAAGTCCTCGAGAACGCCAAGGTCGGTCTCACACCCGGCATCGATTTCGGCCCCCATGGGGAGGGCTACGTGCGGTTCAGCTACGCCAACTCCATGGAGAATATCGAAGAAGAGCTCCAGCGGCTGGAACGCTATCTCAAGGTCCGCAAGGTGGATCCCCGCCCATGAGCCCGCCCATCACGATCCAATCGGCCGAGTTCGTGACCTCGGCCGTCCGTCCC
>CALBZH010000518.1 GCA_937889795.1 uncultured Syntrophobacteraceae bacterium
TATCCACTCGTGACTGGAGTTCAGACGTGTGCTCTTCCGATCTTCCAACTCTTCTACAATCGCTGGCAACGCGCTTCCCGCAGGTGAGGTCACATGAACATCCACCAGCCATGAAGGCAGGTCCGTCCTTTCAGGGTTCACCACCACCACACCCGCGCGCGCCTCTTTAGCGATCTGCGGTAGATGCGATGCTGGGGCCACGGACGCCGATGTGCCAACGACCAACATCAAGTCACACTGCCTCGCAACCTTGAAGGCCTCCCGATATGCGTCGGTAGGGATGTCCTCCCCAAAGAAGACGAAGTCGGGCCGGATCGGCCCGCCGCAACCGCAGGTGGGCGGAATGGCACTCAGCGTCAGCGCGTCACGCGAGAAACGCGCACTGCACCGGTCACATCGGAGCGTTCTGCCATTCCCGTGGAATTCGATCACGTTTCGACTGCCGGCACGCTGGTGAAGGCTGTCCACATTCTGGGTAATCACGCAGCGGACAAGCCCTCTCCGCTCCAGCTCGGCAATCGCATAATGAGCCGGGTTGGGAGCGGCACTGCTCAGCAGGTGATCCATTTCGAGCAGCATCTTCCAGACCTTTCCGGGATGAGCCCTGAACGAATCGATGTGCCCATACTCCATGGGGTCAAATCGCGACCAGAGCCCGTCGGCGCTCCGAAAATCCGGGATACCACTTTCCACCGAGATCCCGGCTCCGCTCAGGACCACCGCAAACCGGCTTCGCGCCAGCAGACTGGCCGCTTCCTGGCTCGATTTCATTGTTCTCCAAAATCTTTAGAATAATTAAAGCGTTATGGGAACCGGATCGTAAAGCCCTCGTATCGCATTGTCAAGGCATTTCCATGTTTCCTCAGAGTGCATCCCAGGTGAGTCCCCATGAACCGTCAACCATCCAGGTGGACAAACGCTTGCTGGAACAGAGCGGGAGCGGGCGAGAGGCGCAACGGGGCATGAAGTCACACTTGCTTAATATCACTGACTATTTAACAATTTTCAGGTTTTGACCCAACTTGACCGTGCTCCCTGCCAGCCGATTCCACTCCTTCAGGCTTTCCAACGGAACGTTGTAATGACTGGCGATGCTGGTCAGGGTCTCTCCCTTGCCCACCTTGTGGACCGAAAAGGCGGGCTTGCGGGCGGCGATAAGCTCGTTGAGCCGGCCAACGAAGTCCTTACCCTTGCCTTCGGGCACCCGAAGCAGGAAGGTCCCGGCCGGCATGGTATCCGATATGAAAGCGGTGTTGAGCAGCTTGAAGTCACGATACGTAATCCCGGCGGCTTCCGCCAGGGTCTGTATGGGGACGGGAGCGGGCAGCGTCACGGGAACTCTGTCGACTCGAGCGGCCGAGTACCCGGCTCCTTTCGGAAGCGCGTATCCATATCGGTCAGGATGCGACAGGATTTCCTTGATGGCCAGGATCCTGAAAATGTAGCGCTCCGTCTCCAAGGGCAGCTTCAGCAGGTAGTAATCGTTGACTTTCTGTTTTCTGATTTCATCCTGCATGCGCCGCTCACCGCAGTTGTAGGCCGCGATCGCCATGGTCCAGTTCTGTAACTGGCCATGGAGGTCCTGCAGATAGCGGAAGGCGCTCGTCGTCGACTTGTCGAAATCCTGGCGCTCATCCACCAGGCGCGTCTGGTCTAGACCATAATGGGATCCAGTGGAGCTGATGAACTGCCAAGGTCCCACAGCCCCCGCGGGAGATTGAGCGTGGGCAAGGAGATCACTCTCGGCAACCGCGACATATTTCAAGTCATCCGGGAGTTTGTGCTGGGAGAGATCCCTCTCCAACGAAGGGAAAAATCGCTCCTTGCGCTTCAGCCACAAATAGACCTGCGCATGGTTGTACACCACGAGGGTGAACTCCCGGTCGAACCGCTCCCGAACGTCCTCGAGATGCAATGGGACAGCCTCCCCGCACAAGTCCATCTGCTGGGGAAACGAGAAATAGGGAACTTCCAGGACCGGTGCAACTTGAGCATAAGCCGACCCGCTCGCCAGCACCACGAGACCTGCCACGATTAATCCGAAACCGCCATGGATTCGTTTCATCCTGCACATGCATGCACCTCCCCATTCCTCGACATCGCCCAACGCACAGGCGCATGGACCCGATCAGGAGGCTCTGATCCCCTTGCCGGCGCGAGCCTTGGCTTGGCGGAGCGCTCATGATCACCAGGGATCCAGCCGCCAGATCAACCGCTTTCTCAAACGATATCCAACGCACTGAAGAAGAACGCGATCTCGGTCTTGGCCGTGTCCGGGCCGTCCGAGCCATGCACGACATTCTGTTCGATATCGGTCGCGAAGTCATGGCGAATGGTGCCGGGGGCCGCATCCTTGAAATTCGTCGCCCCCATGAGGTCTCTATTCTTCTGGATGACGGACTCGCCTTCCAGGACCATGACCACGATGGGCCCGGAGGACATAAAGTCGGTCAGGCTCTCGTAGAAGGGCCGTTCCTTGTGGACAGCGTAAAACGCCTTGGCTTCGTCTTTCGTCAAATGGATAAGCTTCATGGCAGCCACTCGAATCTCTGCCTGCTCGAAGCGTTTGATCACTTCACCGATGAGCCTTCGACGCACTCCATCGGGCTTGATGATGGACAGAGTCCTCTCCATCGACTACCTCCTTGGGCTCTATGAGAATAACCGTAAGCAAGCTCCCCCAAAAAAATCCATACTCAGATGCCTTTTCTGCACCAAAAAGTCAAATCCCATTTGCCCCGTCCCCACACGATATCAGACGTTCCATAAACAGCATCCACCCCTCCCGACTGTCTACCCATATGAAAAAAGGGGCCATCTCACATGGCCCCTCATGGGGTTCTCGATCTGACACATCCAGACTGACTGGGGACAACCGGCACCTGCCCCGGCTCAGCTGCACCCCGGCGACATTGTCGCAACGCTCGACGAGCCGCACGCCAGCTACTTGCGCACGTGGCATTCCCCACAGGTCACGCGGCCACTCCTGTACCCCTTCTCCCGCAACTGCTCGTGGCATCCTTTGCATTGAC
>CALBZH010000519.1 GCA_937889795.1 uncultured Syntrophobacteraceae bacterium
CAACGCCACCGACCAAGGGAATCGTATTGCCCTATCAAGGTTTTCTTGCTGCCTTCCATTTGTTTGAATGATACGAGGCTCCTGCCATGAGCACTGAGGCCCAGACCGCTTCAGGAAACGAATCGAGCAAACCCGGCGGGGCCGAGACTCTCCGCTCCTTCGTCGTTGAGGCCGAACGCCCTCCAATGCCTTTGTCTAACGAGGACGGGCTGAGCCGGTTATTCGCATTGCTGCGCGAACAGACGAAGGTGGATTTTTCCTTCTATAAGCCCAATACCGTGCGGCGGCGGATCGAACGGCGGATGGCGGTCAATCAGGTGGAAGACCTGCGGGAGTATGTCGGGCTTTTGGAGGCCAGGCCGGCTGAAGTGGCGACGCTTTGCCGGGATCTCCTCATCGGAGTCACCAGCTTCTTCCGGGATCGGGAGGTGTTTGAAGAACTGGGCGAGAAGATCCTTCCCGCCCTTTTTCTGAACAAGAATCACCGGGAGATCCGATTTTGGGCTGCGGGATGCTCCAGCGGGGAGGAGGCCTACACCCTCGCCATGCTTGCTCGCGAATGCATGGAGCGTTTGGGACGGTCTTCAAGCGTGAGGATCTTTGCGACCGATATCGATCGCAACGCCATCCTGAAGGCGGGCAGCGGGTTGTATCCGGAGAGCATCGCCGCCGACTTGCCCCTGGGAATGCTGAGTAAATACTTTGTGCGCAGGGATGACCAGTATCTTGTTCAGCCCTGCATTCGTGAAATGGTGGTTTTCGCACAGCACAATCTCATCAAGGATCCGCCTTTTACGAACATTGAGCTCGTGAGCTGCCGCAATCTGCTCATCTACCTTCAGCCAGTGCTTCAGCAGAAGGTTTTGGAATCCTTGAACTTTTCGCTCAACCCAAGGGGGATTCTCCTGCTCGGTACGAGTGAAATGCCCGTTCATGTGGGCGACTTTTTCGATGTCGTGCACTCCAAGTCCAAGATTTACCGTTCCAAAGGCATCAAGCGGCCGCCCACCGATAGCCCCCTGACTCAGACTCCAACGCACATCCTGACCCCACCGAAGCCCGCTCGATTTGGACGCGCTGTCCCCGTTACCCGTAGGCTCCAAGAGGAGCCTACGGTCGACCGGCTGCTTCAAGCCGACATCAGCAGGGACGCTGAGCAGCGCATCCATGATCTGGAGCGGGAGCTTCGATTCACCAGGGAAAACCTTGAGGCTGCCATCGAGGAGCTCGAGACTTCCAATGAGGAGCTCCAGGCGACCAATGAGGAGCTGCTGGCAAGCAACGAGGCCCTGCTCACGGTCAACGCCGAGTACCAGGCCAAGATCCTGGAGCTTACGGAGATGACCAACGATTTGGAAAACCTCATTGCCGCCAGCCGCATTGGGGTTCTGTTCCTGGATGAGAACCTCGAAATCCGAAAGGTCACCCCTGAGATCGGGAGGATTTTCCGGATCCAGCCGAGCGACATTGGACGCCCCCTGGCCCATCTGACGAACAACCTTTTCGGCATCGACATCATGAGCGTCCTGCGCCGAGTGGAAACGAAGAAGAGCCCTTGCAGCATGGAGGTGCGCACCCAGGACGGGGCGTGGTTCCTGATGAAGGTTCTGCCTTACCAAATCGGGGGAGGGAGCTCTTCGGGTATCGTGCTCACCTTCATGCACATTGACCCACTCAGGAGAAATGAGGAGAGCGCCGTCTGACGCATTGGGACAGGCGTGGCCCGGCTTTGTGATGGCCGAGCCCCCTGTGGAAGAATCCCCGGGAGGGCACAAACCGCCTCCCGGGGCTTTGGAGCGGGCTATTGAGCCCGGCTGAACGTGTGACAGGACGAGCAGTTGACCCCTTCGTTGGTGTGACGTGGATGAACCCGCGTGAAGGAGTACGACTCAGAGCCGTGGCAATCGTTGCACAGGTCGCTGGTGGGCTTCTTGGCCGTGTACCCGATGTTTTTCAGATTCATCCGGGTGGTTGTGCCACCGTGGCATGTGGTACAGGAGTTGTTGTACCCCAGCGCCTGCTCCTTGGGCGCAACCTCGTGGAAGAGGCCCATCCAGCGCTCCGTGGTCTGGTAGGCGTATGAATTCCTGGGCCAGCCCACACCGTCCTGGCCGAGCGGAATCGCGTTGAGCAGATCCCCCTGCATGTAAAACTGACCGATCTTGAGCGGGAGAAGGTAGTCCGTGACCGTGTCGATCGGCTGCGTCGCGGTGTGCACTTTGAAGGGATGAATCTTGGCGCCAGCAACAGCCGGGGATGCGTCAACCGGTCCCGCCATCAGGACATTGCCGTTGGGCTGGAGAGTCGCCGCGGTTCCGAAGTTGTAAAACTGTGACCTTCCATCCCAGAACTTGTACTGCGGGGTGACGTTCCCTTGCATCGTCCTCGTGGGATCGTAGAGCCCGGTCGTCGTGTTGAGCTCCCCGCTTGCAGCGCCCCAATCCCGGAACATGTCCGTCTGGGCTACCTTGGCAAAGGTTGGAATGTGACAGGTCGTACAGTGCACGCGCTTGACGTGATAGTTGTTGATGTTCGAATTGCTGTGCGGCGGCGTGCTCGTGTGGCAGGTCACGCAGTCCGGCTTCGTGCCTTCCTGGACCCGCAGGTCCACGCCGCGACCCGAAATCTTGTGCGCGGAGACCGTGTGGCACTGGGTGCAGTGAAAATCGCCGCCACTCAGGGATGCCGAGGACATGTGGACATCGAAGGCTCTCGTGGGCGGGTTGCGGTGAGCCTCTTCAATGTCGCCCCGCTTGAAGTTGTCTCCGCCCCCCGACTTGGTGTGGCAGTTCAGGCACGTATCGCGTGATGTCGGCTGAATGTCGACGGCTGCCTCGAGGATCGTCATCCCCATCGCGGTTTCATCCGGAATGTATTTGGTTTTGGTGACAGGATCCACCGTCCGTTTGTAGTTGGGCGCGTGGCAGACCAGGCAGTCGATGTTGGCCAGATCACTGTCGGTGGGGTTGGTGGACTTGGTGGGTTTGGCCCCAAGGCCGGTATGGCACTTCAGGCAGCCGCCGTCAACCTGGAGTCCGTAGATGTTGGTCAGCTTCCCGATCATGTTGATGTCCGGGTAGATGCAGAAATCATTGATAGCCCCGAACTTGCCCGACCACTGGTAATGCTCCGAGTTGTACACCTGAACGGCCTGAGTGCGGTGGCAGGAGAGGCAGGTTGTGGCGCCGGCATAGGTGTCGAAGCGACCTGCGTGCGAGCCTTCCACGGGAGGCGGCGGCACCGTTGCATCCACGATGGTGACCTGCTTCGATGCCGTTCTCGTGACGCCGTTTTCCGTGTACGAAGCGCCGATGTTGACGACTTGATTGCCGGTGACAGCGGTGGTGGTCAGGCTCCCGCCGTTGAACGTGGCATACTGCGAATCCTCCGTCAGGGTTGCGGTCACGGTCTTGGTAGTGCTGTTGCTCATGGTGGCCGTTACGGGGTAAGCCGTGGAGGTGCTCTCGTTGACGGATGTGGGGCCACCGATGGCGATGCTCGAAAGCGTCACGGTCGGCGCGACATTGAGGATCTGGACGGACTTGGTCGCGGTCCTGGTGAGTCCCCCTTCGGTGTAGGAGGCACTGACCGTTACGGACTGGTTCGAGGGCACTTCAACGGCGGTCAGGCGAATCCCGGAAAAGGAGGTGTAGGTCGAGTTTTCCGTCAGGGTGGCGGTGACCGACTTGGTGGAGTTGTTACTCATGGTCGCGGTGACGGGGAAATCGACGGAGGAGCTCTCGTTCATGGAGGTTGGCCCGCCGATGGAGATGCTGGAAAGCGTGACCGCCGGGGCGACACATTCGTTTTCGATCAGAGCGACATCATGGGTGTCGGTCTTGGTAATGCCACTGTAGGTATAAGTCGCCGTGACCGTAACACTCTTATTCTGACAGCTCGGCAAGTTCTTTCCGGTGAGTCGGCCGGAAGAGATGGTCGCGTACGCGGTGCTGCTCAAGGACCACCGGGTGCGTCTGTTGGTGGTGACGTCGCGGGTTCCGTCTCCAATTCTCGCTATGGCCCGGAGTTGAATCCTCGATCCATCGTTGACCGAGGTCGCACCAGAAATGGTGATGGATTGCAGCGAGTCCTCGGCCAGTGCTGCCGATACGCCCCAAGCAACCGAAAATGCGATCACTGCCAGCCAGAGCAGCAGTCTGTAGATCACTTCCCTTCTTTCACATTCCATGTCCTGTTCTCCTGAAAGTGGATTGCCAATCTTAAAACGACGGTGGTTTGCATTGCTCTGGTTGTGGAACAGCGCAGGTTGAGGGTTTGTCTGCATCCGTTGTTGCCCCTGCTTTGGTGCGCCTCAGAGTCGGTTGATCCGCCTTGTGACCTCCCTCCCGCGTCGTCCGTGTCAAGCGACTGGTGCGCCAGGGCCATTCCTTCTATCCATCATGAGGGATCCAACAGTCAGTCGATCCAATCAGCAAGGGTAATGCCATAATTCGATAAAAGCTTCAATGGCTTGGCAAGTATAAAAGATCGTTTATGAAACATAGAAAACTCCTGAATCATCCGGAAGTGCGTGTTAACCTTGCATAGTCATAGTTCTGACGTTTTGTGTTAACTTGCAGGGGTGCGCGTTAATCGCATCTGGGTAATGTCTGTGAATTTTTAATAATGCATGGGGGTTAGACTTTGGGTTGCGTGAGGGTGGACGTTACGGGGGATTACGAGGCGGATCACTCGGGCCGCGGTACTTTTTGGGAAGACTGATGTATCATGGATAATCTGCGGAACCGGGGAAGCCTGGAATTCTGGTTCGATTGGAGGGGGATGGCAGATGGTGGTTGTGGATTCCTGGCGTCCTAGCGCATCTCGGCTCAACAAGGGGCGCTGGTGTCCGACACGGACATTCTCCGTCTTCACAAGCGCCCGGGAGGAGCTGCAGTGCCTGCTCGGTGCTGTCTGAATGGTTGAACGGGTTAGGGATCCCTGCTGTGGCGAGAGGAAGGAGAAAGCGGCACGATGACTGACAAGGTCAGTTTCATGGAGATCAAGGAAGGTTTCTTCCTGGTCAGTAGCCCGGAAGTCAGGGAATACCCGTGGTATCTGATGAGGAAGCCAGGGGAGGGAACCTACGCCGAGGTCGTCAAGGATGTTGAAGTGGGTATTTTCATTGCCCCCTGGCCTTTCAACAGGCGGATCGTCGTTGAGAGCCATACCGACCCGGAGCAGAGGAGGCTGTGGGACGAATCCGGCATTGCGGAGGTGATTCTTCTCGCCCATGACGCGATCATGGCTCAGTTGGAAGGAGAGGCTTGAACCTTCATCCACCCATCAAGCCGCTAGCGCGAAGGGATGTCTATTTCATCTTTTTGAAGATGACCTTGGTTTCATCAGCCATGTTAATCGTCAAGATATCATCCTGAACAGTACCGTACATGGTCAGCCCGGGATCTGTGATCTTGATACGGCCGTCATCCAGAAGCGTCCAATTTCTCTTTCCGGAGGGAAGCA
>CALBZH010000520.1 GCA_937889795.1 uncultured Syntrophobacteraceae bacterium
TCAGCAGTTCCTCGCGCCAGCGAAGGACGAGCGCGTGATCCGCACTCCCAACCCGTTCCATGAGGGCGCCTGCCTGAATGGAACCGCTCATCTCATGCATGGGGAACCACGTTGATGCATATCCTAAGGCCCTGAATTTGTAAAGGGCGGTCAACCGAGCCTGAATCCGGCGTCTGAGAGCAGCCTGCTCTTCGTCCGTTTCAACAAGCGTCCCCTCCAGATTCCTGCATTCGTCCTGCAAACGCTCGACTCTCTGGAGAAGGCTTGTTTCGTCTCGGAACTTCTCGATGTCTGATCCGTCTTGCGCCAGACCCAAAGTGCACAGGGCCGCCACCCAGACCACAAGAGCTCCTCCGGCCAGAAGCGTCCATGTTGCATTCCGATTCATCCGAGCGATCCAGCCTTCTCACGGGGACTTACTCAGCCCCATCCAGGTGCCCAGCCAGCCGCATGCCGCGCCGCAACCGACCAGCCCGGCGACGAGTGCTGCACTCTCCCAGCTTGTCCAGCCCAGCGCAGCGCCCCAGAAAGCCGGCAGCACACGATGGACATGAGCACCCAACAGCACAAGCACCCCCGCCGCGAGCGAACCCGCAACGCTTCCCAAGAGGATGCCCTCGACAACATAGGGCAGCTTGACCACAAATGGCGTCGCCCCCACAAGTCGATAGACGTGCACTTCCGTCTTCCGGTAGGCGAAGACCAGACGAACAGCGTTGGAGATGATCAGAATCGAGACCAGGATGAGAATCGCTCCAAGGACCATCCAGATGTTCGTCCACTGACCTGCCAACGATTGTAGCCATTCCCAGTGCTCTTTGCCATAGAGAATCTCAACCACCAACGGCATCTGCCGGAGCCGAACCGCGACTTCCCCCGCGGCTTCCGCCTTAACGGCCTCTGGTTTCAACCGGATCTGGAGCGAGGGGGGCAGGAACTCCTCATCGAGGCCCTCCAGGACCCCCTTCCAGCGACCGAGAACCGCCTTGAGCTGCTCCTGGGCCTGCTTGCTGGTAACGAGCTGGACGAGCTCGACTTCGGGCCAATTCGCGATATCCTTGACCATTCGATCCTGGTCGGGCTCGCGAGATCGCACATCGAGATAGGCGGTGACGGTGTTGGGTGCAAGCCAGTCCGGAATCAGCGCTTCCTGGCGGGCGAGGGCAAGCCCACAAATACCCAAGAGCAGGAAGGAGAAGCTGAGCGCAAGGAGGCTCATCAGCAGCGCGAGAGCACTCGTGTGCAGGCTTTCCCGAAGGTGTTTCGTGATGTAGCGGATTTGCGTCATCGGGGGACTGTGTCCATCCGGTCTCTACGGCAACTGAGATTGATGCTGCACCGCTCAGCAAACGGGCTGTCTCGGCAGGGCCACCCCGTGCCGGACCAATCGCTGCTCGCAAATCTGGAGCCGGTACATGGCCTCCTGCATCTCGATTCCGGGAGCTTGGTGGCAAGTGATGATGATCGTTGTCCCCGCCAGGTGTGCGTTTCTCAAAAGCCCCCACACCAAAGCTTCATCCTGATTGTCGAGGTGGGCTGTCGGCTCGTCCGCCAGAATCAGTATGGGATTGTGGACCAAGGCTCGAGCGACGGCAGTTCGCTGCCGCTCGCCCTCGGACAGTCGCTCACAGACCGCGGTCTTCTTCCCCTGGAGTCGCAGCGAGCTGAGGACCTGGCCGACCCTCTGTCGCGCGAATGCTTCCCCTTTGGAAAGCGCAATGAGCGGTAGGGCCACATTCTCGAAAACCGTCCAATTCGGAACGAGCTTGAGATCCTGGTAGACCACCCCGATCCGTTGTCTGAAGCGAGCCAGCTTCTGCTCCCCCAGAGTCTGAACGTTCACGCCGTCCACCAGCACGATCCCCGAATCCGGGGTCTCTTGACCCGTTAAGAGGTTCAGAAACGTTGTCTTTCCAGACCCGCCCGGTCCGGTAAGACACACGAATTCGCCCCGATGGATCCGCACGTCCACATCGTGGAAAACACCACGACCCCGACCATAAGCCTTGTGAAGATGAAGGCATTCAACCATGGCAGGGGATTTGACAGTCTTGGAGCCGGCATCGCTCTCTGAAACCGACGGTGGCGACAGAGCCTCTCCCGTCATAGGCCCCCCCGATCATTTCCTCCCAGGCAGTCGGCCCTTCCCAGGGGATCGCGAGTGATCGTGCACACACGCCCTCAGGTTGGAGTAAATCCCGTTTCTGCTGTTGGCCACGTATAACGTGTGCTCCACATGAAAGATCTCATTGACCAGCCGCCGGACAGCCCTGTCGTCGGGTGTCCCTTTCGCGGGGGCGGCGGCCATGGCCTCCTCAAGCATGGGTACGATCTTATCCTTCATCCTCAGGTGGGTATCAACCAGAAAAATAGCCACATCCGGCCGCAGCTCGCCGACGCGCTTCAGAAAGGCGCTCATGGCTGACTTCTCAATCCCCCGAGGGGGCGAAGACTTGACCTCGACATACACCAGGCGGCGATCCAGGAGCGCAACCACGTCATAGTCTCCGCCTTCGCGTGTCGCGTGGAGGCGCACGGAGCTCAGAGCCGGTGCCAAGAACTCGCGACGGAGCACCTCGCACACATACCACTCGAGACTCGGTCCGAAGCTGATCACGTGTCTCGGGATCAGCTCGTAGCCGCCGCCGGCATCCATCCTCGCAATTCCCAAAAGGCTGAGGGCGGTGAGGTAAGACCTGGCGGTTCTCGGCGAGCAGTAGCGGCTGACGCCGCTGACGTCCGGACCGCATGGAAACTGGATCAGCTCACGCAAGAAAAGACGAAATGAATAACGCCTCAGGAGCTTGTAAAAACTGTCCCGGCCGTCATGGGAGATGTTGGGCGGAAGCAGGAGCCGCGTGCTGTCGGAGTGGGCGCGCACCGAGTATCCCCGTTGGGCTAGCAGTGCCTCGACGGGATGGGCTCCAGCAAAGGCGACCGCCTTTAGATCCCGCACAGCTTCAGTGAGATCGGAAAGCCTCTCCTGCAGCTGACGGACCTCCTCCTCGAGCCGTTGCACTCGGTCCAAGTCGAATCCTCTTTGGCCGCAAGCCCTTCAGCAGTCCGAGCATGTCTCTCGGGTTGGCGCACGCCACGCTGCCATGCGTGCGACGGAAGGGCCTATCCGTGACAGCACCTCGGCAGAAGCCGCCGATAGCACGCTTCCAGTCTATCGAGCATGCCTTCGAACGAATGGCTCGCGATGGCCCGCTCACGGGCTCGAGCCCCCATTTGTTCCCGCGCGATCGGGTCCTTGAGCAAGCCCACGATCGCCTTTGAGAGGAGATCCGGTCTCCTCGGCTCCACCAGGAGTCCCGTCGCCCCCTCCTGCACGACCTCCGGAATCCCGCCCACGCGAGTCGCCACCACGGGTTTGCCAGCTGCCATCGCCTGGAGAGCGAATTGCGGGATTCCCTCGGATGCGTAGGAGGCCATGACGGCGATGTCGACGGCAGCGAGAACGAAAGCGATGTCCTCCCGGTACCCCGTTAGGATGGTGCATCCATCGAGCCCGAGATCCTGGATTCTGGCAAGGATACGCTGCCGCATGGGCCCATCTCCGACGATGAGCAATCGGGCTTCCGGGATAAGCTCGCGGACAGTCGCCATGGCCTCGAGAAGATCCAAATGGCCTTTCCAGCTGCGCAAAACAGCTGCAATCCCGAGGACGGGAGCCGTTTTGGGGATGTCGAATTCCGCCCGAAACTGGGCACCATCGGCCCCGATGAACGCATCGCCCGCGATGCCCGTCGGAATGGAGTGGACCCTGTCTGGGCTGAGCCGCAAGTCGCGAATAAGCTGGGAGCGGATAAACTCCCCCGTGGTGATCACTTCATCGCAGAGCCTGCCGTAAAGCCATCGCGTGGGCAGGGTCCCATGGACCGCCGAGGAGATGTGCCGTGTTCTCAGCACGGCGATGCCTTCCAGTCGCCCGGCAATGGACCCGGTCCAGCTGTCGGCCGAGCTGTGGGTGTTGATCAAGTCAACCCCCCGCTCCCGGATGAGCCGCCGCATGGATCCCACGCCCCCCAACAGACGCTTTCGATCCATGTTGATGGCAAACGTCTCCACACCGGCTTCCCCGGCCCTGGCAGCGAGCGCAGTCCCCGAAGGCGTTGCCAGCAGCATCCGGTGGCCCCGGTCACGCATGCCCAGCATTTCCCGAAAGATCCGGATTTCCTGCCCGCCCCACCCGGTGGAGGCTTCCGTGTGCAGAATCGTCGCCCTAACCATACCGGCTTCCTCGAGCCTTCACGGCTCACTCACCGTATTGATAGCCAAAATGGGCTATCTCACGACTGAAGCGATTGTCGATCAACCTTTTCTGATCACTGGTCAGGACTTCGGTATAGGAGCGACGATCCTTACGATACTGCCCTTTATCCCGTGGCATCCATCCATCAAAAGGAATTCCGAGCTTATGACATACAAAATGAAGGTCTTCCGTGAAATTTTCATAGCGGCCAACAAAATCAACCGCAAGCTCTCCATTGATGCTATAGCGATGAAAATCGGTACAGAGCTTCTTTCTGCTCAAGAAATCATCCAGATCCCTATATTTTTCCTTACGGTTTTCCCAGAAATAATAAGAGATAACTTTATCCCAAGGATTGCGTTCAAAGCAGAATTTGTAATAGCTATTGAATATCTCATCACCGATGAATCGCTTGATATGCTTAACCGGCATATGGTCCCAATACGTAAGCCTCCAACCTCGAAGGAGTCTCAACCATTCCTTTCCTCGATACTTGCTCAATGGAACGTGGTAGTTTCTGGGAAAGACGTTCAGCTGCCTTCGTTGCTCTTCCGCAACAGGGTCCATCGGGGCGAGAATGTCCTCGTCTCCACAGTACCGAGAGAGGCTGATTTCGAGGCTGCTGCTCGCCGTTTTCTGGGTTCTCACGAAGATGAATTTGTACTTGTGCGATAGGATCATGATGGTCTTTCTCGTTTGGCCTGCCAGACCACTCACGCGGCAGTGGAGCCCTTGAATCGATCCCGGAGCCGCCCGACTCGTGCTCGATCCCTCACTCACGCGCACGGCCTCCCCGCGAGCGGTTCCACTTGCCTACCCCCAGTGGCTCAGGTCACGCTTCAACAGTCCGGACAGCTTTTCAATATCCGGTCGATATTTCTCAAGCAGTCGCTTGCGAAGAACAGGATCGAGGCGAGGCACTCTTCGGGTGTTCGCTTTGGCGAGATTCAGACGGGCGCGCTGGACAAATTCGCCCAACGGGCCCTTTTCCATGGACAGAAGCCAGCCCGGGGGCTGAGTCAGCAGCTTGTGGAGCCCTCTATGGCGATAGACCTTGCCGACGTTATGCTTCTCCATGACCGGAACAAAATCCGGATCGACCCCTAGGAATAGGAAGCAATCCCGGCAGATCTGAAGCGGGTCCTTGACAAAGTCGTCGAACAGGTAAACCCGAACATTCTCGGGCCCGAACAGATCCAGAACGCCCTTGATCTGCTCATAATACAAGCCCCGGTGATAGTAAAAGTAGTCCCCGTACCAGTTGTTACAGGTCTTGCGAAACCGCGGGTCCGCCATGCGGCGCGGTTCCACCTTGAGGGCGCGCCTGAAGGAAAGCCGCTCACCGTTTCTGACCATGTGGCCCCAAAGAGAGTGCGCCATTTCGGCGGGGTTGCGGAGGATAATCAAAATCTTTACTCCCGGAAGCGTGGCGTGGATCTTCCGCAGCGCCTCCTCGTCGTAAAGGGCACGCACGGGCGCTTCCCCGATGGCCTTACGATCCGCGAATTCCGAGAAAAGGGCTTGGTACCCTTCGAGGTCTCTCACCTTCACTCGGAAATCCACGAAGTAGTTCGCATCCTTCGATTCCAGCATCCCAATCTCCTGATGCTGCTTCAGGTAGTAAAACAAGGAAGTCGTGCCACACTTGGCTGCTCCGATGAGAAGGAAATTCGGCAGAACCATTCCGGCACCTCCGCTACAAGCCTTCGATCAGACTCATATAAATGGACTCCAGCTTCGAGATCATCGCCCCGCTGCTGTACTGGGACCTTGCCCAAGGAGCAGCCGCCTCCCTCAGCTCCGCCCTCCGCGCTTCATCACGGATAAGGTCCGCCAATGCCTCCGCGAGTGCACCGCCGTCACCCGGTCGTGTCAGCACGCCGCACCGTCCGCCGTCCACCATCGCAACCATCCCGCCCGCCGTCGTGACCACGCACGGAAGCCCGGCCGCCATCGCTTCCACGAGGGCCACGGGCGCCGCTTCAGACACCGACGACATGACGAAGACA
>CALBZH010000521.1 GCA_937889795.1 uncultured Syntrophobacteraceae bacterium
ATACGGTCAAAGCGTCGGGGGGGGCAGCCTCCTCTGTCTCGATCTGGACACCGGGTGGCAGTTCCGGTCTGAGGAGGGCGAAAACCTGCCCAGCGACCTGCGGCAACGAGACAATCGTACGCTCTGCCGTATCGGTGCGTCCTAGGGCGAGGATCCGTCGAAGCAAATCCTTCGCGTGGTGGCAGGCTTGAAGCACCAGCGCGACGTTCTTTTGGGATGGCTCGTCCTTGGGCAGGCTGTCACCGAGGAGTTGGGCCTGCCCGATGGCGACAGCCAGCATGTTGTTGAAATCGTGAGCCATGCCGCTGGCTAGCTTGCCCATGATCTCCATTTTCTGAGCTTGTTGCAGTTGCTTTTCAAGCTGAACCGATCGGGTGATGTCGTTCTCGAGAGCCACATGGTGAGTGATCACGCCGTTATGGTCGCGGATAGGATAAATCGTTGCCTGGACCTGGAAAGTCCTGCCGCTTTTGTTTCGGTTGCTGAGCCGGCCTTTCCATGCCTCACCACGCGCCAGGCAGGCGAGCACCTCCTGATGGCGGTCTTCGGCAGAGCCCTCGCTTTGGAGGAGTGCAATGCTCCGCCCCAGAAGCTCGCTTTGTGCATAGCCACTCATCCTCTCGAAGGCCGGATTCGCATAGAGGATGCTCGCCGATGCGTCCGTGATGACCACGCCTTCAGAAGCCTGCTGAATGGCCGTTGCGAGAAGCGTTCGCTCAGCTTCCATCTGTTTGCGCTTGGTGATGTCACGGACCAGGCCTTGAATGGCGACGCTCGTGTCGTCGGGCTCCCCAGGCAAGTAGGACGTGTAGGTCTCTATAGGAATGCGACGCCCGTCCGCGTGGCGGATGATCAACTCTACCGGCTCCAAAGCCCCTCCCGCCGTCACTTGGGCGAATCTGAGGTTGGCAACCGCCAGGGATTCCGGATCCAGCAATTGTCTAAAATCCATTCCCAGCAATTGCTGGGGGGTATAGCCGGTAAGCTCCTCAGCCTGAGGGGTGACGAAGGTAAAACAGCCGCTGCCGTCGGCGATGTAAACGGCGCCCCCGATGTTTTCCACAAGTGTCCGATACCGCCGCTCGGAAGCACGCAGCTGCTCCTCAGTCCGTTTGCGATCCTCACTTTCCTTCAGGACTTGAACCGAGGTGCTGATTGCCTGAAACAAAGGCGATATGCGAGCAATCCCCGCGAGCATGAGGGCTGACGTTGTGAGAGCTACCCACTCCGTGATCCAGTCATCCTGAAGGCTTGGCTCTTTCCACGTCCCCAGAAGCAAGCTGAGTAATCGCCGAAGTGCCATGAGCGCGAAGCCGGCTGAAATCAACGCCCACGCCCCCCGCTCACGGGAAATGGGGATCAACCGCAGGGCAAGGACGGCCGCGGTCAATTGGATCCCGATCGAGAATGAAAGCAGGACCAACATCCATGCATCCATGGGGCAGCCCGCCACAAGGAACGGTCAGGCTCTTCGCGCGTCGAGAAGGCTGACTCCCTTGAGGAGATAGTGAACGCCGCTTGCGATGGATAAAGCGGCGGTGATCAGATACAGGGCCCAATAAACCGGAGTGGGAAGCCTGAACAAGCTGGAGCTCATCGCCGCAAGGACAGTGACCAACTGAAAGACGGTTGTCGCTTTGCTGACCCAGGAGGGTTTGATCGCAAAGTCAATATCATGGAACATGAGCGTCATGATGCCGAGCAGGATGATCACGTCCCGACTCACGGCGATGATCACAAGCCACACGGGGACCACCTGGAGATGAGCCAGCAGGATAAAGCTCGACACCAGCAGGATTTTGTCTGCCAGAGGGTCCAAATAAGCACCCAGCCGGGACTTCTGATTGAACACCCGGGCAATCATGCCATCCAGCCCGTCCGTCAGACCGGCGATGAGAAAGACGAGCAGTGCCAGTTCAAGGTCTCCGTCGAGAAGCAGCCAAACGAGGAGAGGCGTAAGCAAGATACGCCCGAGAGTCAGAACGTTGGGAACCGTCATGGCCTTGGCTCCAGCGATGCCCCCGCCGCGCCATTTCCGCTCTGCACGGAAAGCTCTATGTGCCGAAGCTCGGTCGAGAGGCGCTCCACGCTGATCCGGAGGTCTTTCAATATCGCTGCATCCTGGGCTGAGGTGAAAAACGTGTCATCGATTCCCTCGACGGAGACCTTTGTCTTGACTTTGTCAACGTCTACGCTTGAAAGACGCACGTCGGGATACTTCTTTCTGAGGGCATTGAGCAGGGCCTCCCACGCGGTGTAGTGGCCTTCGCCCTGGATGTCGAGCACCCACGTCCCATCCGGCGGCTTTGCCGGCGTCGAGCGCTCGGCCGGTTTCTCCGCCTTGGCCGGCCGAGCCGGATCCGGCTGAAGGGTGCGGTCCAGCTGTGAGGCGACCTGGCTCGCCAACCCCATGACGGTTTCCTGGATGGATCCCGATTCCGTGATCGTTTCTTTGCGGACATCGGCGATCACTTTCCCGGAGCTCGCCTCGACAAGTCGCAAGTCAGCCGAAACGGTGGTCTTCTGGGACGGGTCTCTGGCGGAAGAGCTGGTTACCTTCCCCAAGACGGCAATCTTGGATCCCGCGCGAGTCGCCAAAGCCACAAC
>CALBZH010000522.1 GCA_937889795.1 uncultured Syntrophobacteraceae bacterium
CGACCACCGAGATCTACACTCTTTCCCTACACGACGCTCTTCCGATCTGACGGAGCCCAAGATGCTGCTGCTTGACGAGACCATGGCCGGTCTGACTCCACAGGAGCAGGTGGAAGGCACGCACTTGATTCGCAAGATCCGTGACTCGGGAATCACCATCATCATCGTCGAGCACATCATGCACGTGATCATGAGCCTTTGCGACCGCATCCTCTGCATCAACTACGGCCAGGAGATCGCCAGGGGGCTTCCCGCGGAAGTGGCCAACGATAAGGCGGTGATCGAAGCCTACCTTGGAAAGGAATAGACCATGCTGCGTGTGGAGAACGTGGATGCGGGCTACGGGGACATCCAGGTGCTTTGGGATGTTTCATTCCATGTGGATGCCAAGGAATTTGTGGTGCTCGTCGGCGCCAACGGAGCCGGCAAGAGCACAATCATGAAGACCCTTTCGAGTCTCCTTCGGCCGACCAAGGGGAGCATCACCTTCGAAGACCAGCGTCTCGATCAGGTTCCCCCCTACCGGATCACCGATGTCGGGATCGCCCATGTTCCGGAGGGCCGGCAGCTCTTTCCCGAAATGACCGTTAAAGAAAATCTTGAGCTCGGCTCGCTTTGTGCGCGTGCGAAGCCCCATCGAAAGGAGACGCTGGAGTGGGTGCTGGAGCTTTTCCCGAGGCTCAAAGAACGTCAGAAGCAGCTCGCGGGGACCATGTCCGGCGGGGAGCAGCAGATGTGCGCCATTGCCCGCGGGCTGATGTCACGCCCTAAAATGGTGCTCTTCGATGAGCCGTCATTGGGGCTCTCACCTCTTCTCACGCAGGAGATCTTTCGGCTCGCACGCCAGATTCACAGCGAGGGACTGACGCTGCTCATGGTCGAGCAGAACGTCAAACAGACCCTTGCCATCTGCGACCGCGCGTATGTCTTGGAAAACGGCAGGATTGTGATGGAAGGGAAGGGGAAGGAGCTCTTGGAGGACGAACAGGTGAAAACGGCTTTCCTGGGAATCTGAATTGGACTTGGGATGCCACGGACAAGCTGTGTCTGACCCGTGGCACCCTTGGCATGCCCCGAAAAACCGACTTATCCCGCCAGATCCCGCAGCACCTTCCGTTTGTTGTCGCGATGGTCCACCACGTAAAGCAGGACGGCTTTCTTCTGGAGATCGTCCTGGAGTTCGGCCATCTTGGCACGAACGATGTCGTAAACGCGGAGGTACACGACACGCTGACCCGCGGGCACCCGCTCGTAGCTCCCCAGGATGCTCGCGATGCGGCCCCCGTAACTCCGAATGATGTCGGTGAGCTCCTTGATGGAGCCCGGCCGGTCTTCGATCTGGAACGCGAACTGCACACCCCGCTTTCCCAAACCGCTCAGTGAGATCAACACCTTGAACAAATCGTCACGGGTGATGATCCCAACGACGCTCCCTTCGGAGTTGACGACGGGCGCTCCCGAGATCTTCTTTGCCATGAGGAGCTCGGCCGTTTCCTCCACGGTCCAGTCTTCCGGAACGGTGACCGGCTTCTTGGCCATGATGTCCTTCACCTTGATCTTTGAGATGAGATAGAGAAGCTCGTGGACATCAAGAGTCGTGGCGTCCGAGGCGGAGGCTCGCTTGAGATCCGTGTCCGAGACGACCCCGACAATCTTTCCTTTCTTGAGAACTGGCAGCATGCGGACCTTATGCTCTTTCATGAGGGTCATGGCTTGCTGCATGGACTCCTGTGAATCGATTGTGACGACGGATCTGGTCATCCAGTATTTCACCAGCATGGTCTTCTCTCCTCTCCCATCATGACGATCGGTCTATTTCGAGTTTTCGCCCTGCCCCAGGCCATAGTCTCGCTCCAGGATGTCCGCCAGCAGAGCAGGTGTATTCAGTCGAGGATCCTCGAGGACATGGTCGTGCAGTCGATGCAACAGGGTGCCCACAAGGGGGCCAGGATCCAGTCGCAGCAAACGCATCACGTCTTCGCCAGTAACGGCAAGTTGCCGGATTGTCAAGGGTGGATTTTGACGCCTCAAGGTCTGTATCCGCTCCAGCAACCTCTCGAGCGCATCGGGCAGTTCTTCGCTTGCTGCCGGCGACCTGCTGCTCACATCCGAGACCAAACTGGCCCGATGCGCGGCTGCCATCCCGTCGGCGCGAGCGAGGTCAAGCAGATCCTCCAAGACGTCCTCGCCTGCCGCTGCCATCCACCGTCGTAGATCAGCATCGGTCTGGGAAGGGGATTCCAGGGGAAGCCGATGCCGTACAATGAGACCGATCTCCCGAATGTCCTGTCTTGATGCACGCCAGCGGTATAGGACCCGTTCAGCCCGCTCGGCGCTGCGGTGGGAGGCTGCAAAGCACGATGGCTGAGGTGCGGACTCCTCTCCATTCCATCCGAGTGCGTGAAGCAGGGCGGCAAGACGCAAACGGAGTCGGGGAGGGCAGTGGAGGACCGTGGCCGTGGTGTGATGAAATGCTTCGCTGTCTTCCAGTTCGGGTAAGACCTGCTTCCAAACGCCCCCTTCCCACAGGCGATCGAAGCTGTCCCTGAGGTGCTCGCCCAAGAGCAGCTTGCAGATCTCCTCCCGGATGCGCTCCGGTGCAACCTGCGCAAGGCCGGCGGATTCAGCGGCCAGCGCTCGGAAGGTTTCGATCTCCAGGCGAAAGCCATGGGTGCTGACCAGACGACCGGCACGAAGCGTCCTGAGGGGATCTTCTCTGAAGCGCGCTCGGGCATCGAGGACGCCACGCAGGGTCAGAGACTCGATATCTTCCACACCGCCGTGCGGGTCAAGGAATCGGCCGTTCTGGAGGGAGATCGCCATGGCGTTCACGGTGAAGTCGCGTCGGGAAAGATCGTTGAGGATGGATGGCTCGTCCGTTTGGAGCAAAGAGGTGATTTCGACGCCTCGGACGGGTGTGCGCACCTGGATGGTTCCATGGCGAATTCCGATGGGCACGACGTGGGGAAAGAGCTGTGCCGCCGCATCCGGCGGAGCGCTTGTGGCCAAATCCCAGTCCTTGGGTGTCAGTCCGAGCAGGTGATCGCGGAGGGCTCCGCCGACGACCCAGACGCGATGCCCATGATCTTGGATCGTTTGCACGAGCGCGCGAACGTCCTCTGGAACCTGGGTGAGAAGATGGGCAATCCGCTCTCGTTCAGGTTCCATGGGACCCTCTGACTCTCACAGCTGGCATGGGCTCACCTCAACCTTATCCGCTCGAAACCCAATTCCCATATCGTGCGTCTTTACCAGGTTTTGCCGTTGCGGTGCAACGAAATGGAAGCTGAAGTTGGGCGATTCATATTTCTAAAGCTTTCAACCGAATAGATGAGGAATCCGTGAAAGACGGCGGTACCGACGCAATGATTCGAATCAAGTGGAAGACCCAAGGAATGAAACAGGAGTACGGGATGAGCAGCAGGAGATCGATTGGAAGGTTGAGACCAGGCACCTGGGCACTGGCCTGTTCCATGGTTATCGGTTGGATGGTGCAAGCGGTGTTGATCAATCCGGGGAGCCTCCAAGCCGCGACCCTCTATGTCCCGTCGGACTGGGATACGATTCAAAATGGCATTGATCAAGCCAACGATGGGGACACTGTGATTGTGTCCGACGGCCTTTACGCGGGGTACGGAAATGTGGATCTCGATTTCAGAGGGAAGGCCATCACCCTGAGATCTGAAAACGGTGCGGCTCATACGATCATCGATTGCCAATCCATCAGTGGGACTCGGGGGTTCTATTTTCACAGCGGAGAAGATGGATCAGCCGTGCTGAGCGGTTTCACGATCGCGAATGGAAAGGTGGCCGATCATGGAGGAGCCATTCTGATCCAAGGCGCATCCCCGGCCATCCGGAACTGCATCCTCATGGGTAACAGTGCCGCAAGCGGCGGGGCTATTTC
>CALBZH010000523.1 GCA_937889795.1 uncultured Syntrophobacteraceae bacterium
GAGATATCCACTCGTGACTGGAGTTCAGACGTGTGCTCTTCCGATCTAGAGAGCTCCAAGTTGGCAGGTTTCTCGTGGATGGGGGCGCACTGCGTGTTGGCATTGACGAGGCCGGTCGTAGCAATCTCGAGAAGGTCATGCGGAGCAAGCCCGCAACGGGGGGCAAAGAGACTAAGCCTGCGGCTGCGGAGCCCGGCGCGCAGCCCGCTCCCGCTGGAGGACCGCCCTGGACGGTGCGCGTCGAAGCCTTTGAGATCAAGGACATGGGCTGCCAGTTGGAGGACATGAGCCGGTCCTTGCCCATGGCTGCCGGGGTATCGAGTCTTTCGATCCGTTCTCGGGCAACCATCGAGGTTGGCTCCAAGCCACAGGTCGCGGTCAAGGACATCGTCACCGAGATCAAAGGGGTGACGTTTGGCGAAAAGGCCGCTCCGAGACCGTTGTTTGAAGCCGGGCAATTGATTCTGGAAGGAGGGGATCTTGATCTCGGCGCGCGCACCTTCAGCATTGCGCGCATCGGGATGAGCGGGGGGCATTTCGATGTCGGCTTGGACCCGCAGGGGAAGACCAACTGGGAGCGCCTCCTGACGGGTGGGAAAACGGGCGGAGTCTCCACGGAGATCCAACCGGATTCGGTCCCAAAGTCTCCGGAGAGCCAGCCCGAACAGCCCGTCCCCGAGCAGCCGGCTCCGGTGGACCCGAAAGCCGCCAATGCCGAGCCGCCGCCTGCGGCGCAACCTTCTCCCGCCGAGGATGCGCCATGGAAGGTCAATGTCGACTCAGTCGACATCAAAGAGATGGCCTTCGGTCTCGAGGACATGAGTCGGTCGCAGCCGGTTTCGGCCGCCATCACGGGCATTTCCATCGGATTGAAAGCAAGCGTGGAAGCCGGTCGCAAGACTCAGGTCGAGATCAAAGGGATTGCCACCGAGCTCAAAGGGCTGCATCTCGGTGTCAAAGGGGCTCCCAAGCCTCTGTTCGAGGCCCAGAGCTTCGTTCTTGAAGGGGGCGAGGTCGATCTTGCTGCCAAGACTCTCATGATCGCACGCGTCAATCTGAGCGACGGTCACGTGGATGTGGGGCGCGAGCGGGATGGAGCGATCAACTGGCAACAGCTGTTTTCCGGAAAGGGTGGCGACTCGGAGCAGGCCGCGTCGAAACCAGCCTCCGGCGGACAGTCTCCGTGGAAGTTCCTCCTCAAGAGCTTCGAGCTGAACAACTTCCGCTCGGAGGTCATGGATCGGACTGTCCTGGCGGAGAAGCCTCTTTACCAGCTGCGCGACTTCAAGGCGCGGGTGTCTGAGATCGACGGCAAGTCCCCCATGAGCTTTGAATTGGGTTTCGGACTTGAGCAGGGCGGCAAGGTGGCCCTGCGTGGCAAGGTCGATCCGGCATCGCCCTCGGTGGAAGCGAGCATCAATCTCGCAGGCGTCGTGCTCACGCCGGTGCAAGCGTATCTCGATCCCTTTATCACGCTCACCCTCGATTCCGCTGCGGTTTCGAGCGAGGGAGTTTTTCGCTACGGCCAACCGGGTGGCGGTCCCAAAATCTCCTACCAGGGAAGCTTCGGCGTGGAGAAGCTCAGCTTGAGTCAGCCCGGTTCCAAGGAAACGTACCTTGGCTGGGGTTCCATGCGGGCTCCCCAGGTCAAGCTGACGATCGAGCCCAACGGGTTGCAAATTGGTGAGATCAACCTTGCCAAGCCCGTGGGTCAACTGATCATTGCCGAAGATCGTACCGTGAACCTGGCAAAGATCGTAAAAGAGCAGCCCGGCGCCGGTGGAACGACAGCACCGCCCAAACCACAGACCAAGCCCAAGGATGCTCCGCCCAAGAGCCCGGCTCCTAAGAGTCCGCCTCCCCAGAGACCCGCGGGTTCCCCTGCGCAACCGGCCGGGAGAGGGACGGCCTTCCCCTTCGCTATCGGCAAGGTGAAGCTTGAGGACGGCAACATGGTCTTTGCGGACCTGAGCCTGAGACCCAAGTTCATGACCCGGATCCACGCGTTGAAGGGCTCCGTGGGCAAGCTGTCCTCGGAAGCGAAGACCCGGACCGACGTCCAGCTGGACGGTCGCGTGGACAACTATGGCATGGCTAGGATCACGGGATCGCTCGACATCAATGATTTCAAACGCTCCACCGACATCACGATGGTTTTCCGGAACGTGGAAATGGCCAACATCAGCCCCTATTCGGGCAAGTTCGCTGGCCGTCGGATCAAGTCCGGGAAGCTCTCCCTGGACCTCAAGTATCAAATCCAAGACTCCAAGATGGTGGGGGACAACAAGATCATCG
This sequence comes from uncultured Syntrophobacteraceae bacterium, assembly GCA_937889795.1. Classification (GTDB taxonomy): domain Bacteria; phylum Desulfobacterota; class Syntrophobacteria; order Syntrophobacterales; family Syntrophobacteraceae; genus CALBZH01. The sequence goes on from CALBZH010000523.1 coordinate 2,296, forward strand.
TGGACAACCTGGTGTTGGGTGAGAAAGTGGAGAGTCCCGACTCGACGAATCTGCCACTGGATCTGGCTGTCACGCTGCTGTCCGACTCGAACGGTCGCATCGAGCTCGGTCTACCGGTCAGCGGAGAGCTCAACGATCCCCAGTTCAAGATCGGTCCCATCATTTGGAAAGCCATTGTGAATGTCATTACCAAGGCAGTGACCGCGCCATTTCGTGCGTTGGGATCCCTCCTGGGAGGAAGCGGCGAAAAGTTCGAGGCCGTGGAATTCGATCCCGGCAAGGCGGAGCTCCTGCCACCGGAAAAAGAGAAGTTGAAGAAACTGGCTGAGGCTCTGCAGAAGAAGCCTCAGCTCAAACTGGTGATCCAGGGCCAGTTCAGCCCGGAGATCGACGGGCTGGCACTTAAGCAGCTCAATGTGGCCCGAGCCGTCGCCGCTCGCATGGGCGTCAAGCCCAAGCCCGGCGAGGAGCTGGAGCTTCTTGATTTCGGCGATTCCAAGGTCAGGGGGGCCTTGGAGAAACTGTTCACCGAGCGATTTGGCGCCAAAGCCTTCGATGAGCTCGAGGGGGCTGTCAAACGGGGTGAAATCAAGCCGCGACAGCCTCAGGAGGAAGCCGGCGCGGACAAGAAGGCTAAGAAGAAGCGCAAAGGCTTGGCGAGGCTATGGAGTGCGACCAAGCTCTACAAGATTGTGCCTGGAGCGCTGAGCCCCGACCAATCCGATGTCTTGGCGGCGGAGCTGTTCGCACGCCTAGCGGAGAGTGATCCCAGCCCCGATGAGGCCTTGTCCCAGCTCGCCGGGAGCCGCGCGCAGGCAATCGCGGCGGAGCTGCAAAACGTCCAGGCTGTCCCGGCAAATCGGGTGCACATTGGCCAAGTACAGCCGCAGGCCGAGGAGGAGGGGCTGTCCGCCAAGTTCTCCTTGGACACCGTGGGCACGTGAAACCAGTGCAGCACGGCGAAAGTCATCAATCACACGGACGTGATGCTGGATGCTGGATGCTGGACCCTTCGGCTGCGCGTTCGTTCCATCTAGCATCCGGAATCTGGCATCTAGCATCGATCTCGTGCAGGTGCAGAACTTCTGCCGCGCTGTACTGATATGGGTCGCTGCCCCACAACGGAGAGACCCGACAAAGCGTGCAAGAGGGGGTACGTTCGTGGAAGGTTTCATGGATGCGGATGTCGTCCCGTTTGATGCTCCGTAGTCTTTGGCCGATGGGGTATCGCTGAAGGCGGAAGACTGTCGATTTTCTCGCCGTGTGCCCAGTCCAATCACCGTTTGACATTCCAGCAGCCGGAAACTAATATTACGAGCACAGCCGTTAGGGGTGCCCCTCAGACGAGGGGCTGAGAAGAGACCCTTATGTACCTGATCTGGGTAGTTCCAGCGGAGGGAAATGGCAGAAAAGGCGCTTCGTTTTTTCAGACCGTTTCCGTTTGGATTCGGTCTTTTTTATTTTTGGTATTCAATGGTGAATTTAGTCTCAAAATGCCTTGACGTGGTTTGGATCACTCCAGGGTACGGAAACGGCGGGGCGCACGCACGCCGCCCAATGGGCCGTTTTCCCGGGGAAGCAGCGTTTTCCATGGATCAGCATGATGGCTTGCTCAGCGAAGAGGACCGGTTGCGCTATCAGCGAAGCATCCTGCTGGAGGGGTTCGGCCCTGAAGGGCAAAGGAAGCTTCGTGCGGGGCGGGTGCTTGTCGTTGGATTGGGCGGTTTGGGGAGTCCCGCGCTGTACTATCTGGCCGCCGCCGGGGTGGGTACGATCGGTGTTGTCGACGGGGATCGGGTGGACCTTTCCAACCTGCAGCGTCAGATCCTTTATGGGGACGGCGATGTGGGGCAGTCAAAGGCCCTTGCGGCGGCGGACAGGATCCGGCGTTGCTACGGAAGCGTGGCGATCATCGTCCATGAAGGCCGACTGACGGCGGAAAATGGTGTCGGCATGGTGAGCCTTTACGACTTCGTCATCGAGGCAACGGACAATTTTGAGAGCAAGTTTCTTGTGAACGACATTTGCGTGGGTCTCGGGAAGCCTTTTTCGCATGCGGCCGTATCCGGCTATTACGGACAGGCAATGACCGTCGTGCCGGGCGCGGGTCCATGTTATCGCTGTGTTTTTGGAAATGTGCCTTCAAGGGATGCTGTTATAAGCCCTGATGAGGAGGGGACTCTGGGGATGGTTGCCGGATCTTTGGGTGCGGTGCAGGCCATGGAAGCTATCAAATACCTGGCGGGGGTCGGGCGTCTCCTGGTCGGAAGGCTCTTCACTTGGGACGGATTGACCTCAACGGCGCGGGAGGTGACGCTGCCAGTTGAGCCTTCTTGTCCGGTGTGCCTGAAAAGCTGACGGCCGCCGAGCATTTACGAGGAAGCCTATGGACAAGCCATTGGTCATTGCGGGTCGGACCTTCAAGTCGCGACTGCTTCTGGGAACGGGCAAGTTCGCGTCGCCCCAGGAGATGGTGCGGGCCATCGAAGCCTCTGGGGCCGAGATTGTGACGGTTGCGCTGAGGCGTGTTGAGCTGGACAATCCCGAAGACAGCATCCTGAGCCACATTGACCCGGGTCGCTACCTGCTCCTGCCGAATACGTCCGGGGCTCGCGATGCCGAGGAGGCTGTGAGACTGGCCCGATTGGCCAGGGCTGCGGGCTGTGAGCCATGGGTCAAGCTGGAAGTGACCCCCGACCCCCAATATTTGCTGCCCGATCCCGTGGAAACCTTGAAAGCGGCTCAAATCCTGGTCAAGGAAGGGTTTGTGGTCCTGCCTTATATCAATGCGGATCCGATCCTGGCCAAGCGACTCGAGGATATTGGGACGGCAACCGTCATGCCGCTTGGTGCGCCCATTGGCTCCAATCGGGGTTTGAAGACGCGCGATTCCATTGAGATCATTATTGAAATGGCGACCGTTCCCGTCGTGGTGGATGCGGGACTTGGCGCTCCTTCCCATGCGGCCGAGGCCATGGAGCTTGGAGCCGATGCCGTTTTGGTGAATACGGCCATTGCGGTCGCGGGGGACCCGGAAGCAATGGCGCAGGCGTTCAAAAAGGGTGTGGAAGCCGGTCGGGAAGGTTATCTGGCCGGCTTGGGGCATTCACAGAAGATTGCTTCCGCTTCGAGCCCCTTGACGGGTTTCTTAGGATCTTAAGAAATGAGCTTTTACGACGAATTGAAACAGGTTGCTTGGGAAGATATCCGCCGGGAGATCCACGCTCGAACGACTGAGGACGTGGAACGGGCTCTGGGAAGCCGGGCCTGCACGCTCGATGACTTCGTCAGTCTGGTGTCGCCGGCCGCCGAAGGATACCTGGAGCCAATGGCTCAGCGGGCACACAGCGTGACGGAGCAGCGCTTCGGCAAGGTTATCTCCCTTTTCGCACCACTCTATGTGTCGAACGAATGCACCAATCCGTGCGTGTACTGCGGTTTCAATGTCCACCATTCCGTTGAGCGGTTGACGCTTTCCGCCGACGAAGCGGCCGAGGAAGGCGAGTATTTGAGAAAGCTGGGGTTCCGGCATGTGCTCCTCGTTTCCGGGGAGGCCCCGAAAGTCATAACGGAAAGCTACCTTCAAGGCGTGTTGCGGAGGTTGCGTCCCCTGTTCTCCTCGATCTCGATCGAAATCTACCCGATGAGCACCGAGGCCTATCGCGGCATGGCGGCCGAGGGGGTGGACGGGCTCGTGGTCTACCAGGAGACCTATAACGAAACCGGCTATCTGACCTTTCACCCCGGCGGGAAAAAGCGCGATTTCCGGTGGCGCCTGGAAACACCCGAGCGGGGAGGGGCCGCCGGTTTTCGTCGAATCGGCATCGCGGCTCTGCTGGGACTGGATGACTGGCGCATCGAGGCCTACTGCATGGCGCTCCATGCACGCTATCTTCTGCGCCATTTTTGGAAGTCGCACATCACGATCTCTTTTCCGCGCCTCAGACCCGCAGCGGGGGGATTCCAGCCGCCGCGGCTCGTAACCGACCGCAACCTCGTGCAGATGCTCACCGCGCTGCGGCTCTTCTTGCCGGATGTGGGCTTCACCCTCTCAACGCGCGAAAGCGCGGCGCTTCGGGATCATCTCATCCCGCTCGGGATCACGTCCATGAGCGCCGGATCGCGCACCGAGCCGGGAGGCTACACGCACGGGGCCGAAGCGGAGGCTCAATTCGAGGTGGCCGATGACCGGTCTCCGGCGGCTGTGGCCGAGGTCATCCGGCGAAAGGGCTATGAGCCGGTGTGGAAAGACTGGGATGCCGCTTTCATCCAACGCGCGAGCTGATGGGGCGAGACGAGCCATGCAAATCACCGTGAACGGCCAAAGCCGCGATCTTCCGCATTCCGCAACCATTGCCGGGCTGCTCGAGCTCCTGGGGGTTAATCGCAAGGCTGTGGTGGTCGAGAAGAACCTGAAGATTATCGATCGAGCCCTTTTCGATCGTGAGCTTGTCCAGGAGGGAGACCGGATCGAGATCATTCGCCTGGTGGGAGGGGGGTAATGACGTCATCTGTTCGGCAGGAGCGAGCAGCGAAATTTCGGGAGATCGATCTTTACCCGGTGACCTGCGAAAAGCTATCCGCAGGGAGAGTCAACCTGGAAATCCTTCAGGCGGTCATCGAGGGTGGCGCCAAGATCATTCAGCTGAGGGAAAAGGAATGCTCGACGCGCGAGCTCTACCACTTGGCCGAGCGGTTTCGGGAGGCAACAACCCGGGCGGGGATGCTTCTGATCATCAACGACCGCATTGATATTGCCCTTGCCGTCGGAGCCGATGGGGTTCATCTCGGACAAGACGATCTTCCGATTCCGGCTGCCAGACGGCTCGCTCCCGACTTGATCCTGGGTGCCTCCACCCATTCCCTCGAAGAAGCCCTGTGCGCGGAAAGGGAAGGGGCCGACTACGTCAACATCGGTCCCATCTTCGCGACGAAGACCAAGGACGGGGTCTCCGAATTCCTCGGGCCGGAAGCCATTTCCCGCATTGCGCCGTCTCTGTCCATTCCGTTCACGGTGATGGGCGGAATCAACGCCTCCAATCTGGATCGCGTCCTCGAACAGGGCGCACGCAGGGTTGCCATGGTCACGGCGGTGACCCAGGCGCCGGACGTCCCCCGTGCGGTCGAAGGCTTGCGGAAGCGGATTGCCAGCTTTCGTCTCTGATCGGGGTAGGCGTTGTCCCGATTTCTTGACAGACGTCCGCGAGGGGATTAACAGATCGGAACAGGGTTCTTCCGTCACCACCGATCCTATTGTCACCGAGCAGCCAGCAACGACTCTCACTTAGGAGGATGTCATGTCAGAGCAGACGATGCAATCGGGACTCTCCCGCAGGACGTTCATTCTGGGGACGCTTGGGGGATATGCGCTCCTGGGAAGTGGCTTCGTAAGTCTTCAAGGCTGCTCTTCCTCGCCGGCACCATCATCGGGCGCACTCGGACTCCCCGAGCTGCCCTTCAAGGAAGATGCTCTCGAGCCCTACATTTCAAAAAACACGATCGGTTTCCATTACGGCAAGCATCATAAAGCGTACGTGGACAAGACGGCTGAGCTGGTGAGGGGCACCGAGCTTGCTGATCTGCATCTGATTGAGATCATAAAGAAAACAGCATCGCTTCCCGACAAGGCGACTCTCTTCAATAACGCCGCTCAGGTATGGAATCACAACTTCTATTGGAAAAGCCTGACGCCGGGCGGGGGAGGAAAGCCGGAGGGGGAGATCGGCAAGCGAATCAATCAAAGCTTTGGAAATTATGACAATTTTAAGAGGGAATTCAGCACTGCGGCCATGGGTCAGTTTGGAAGCGGGTGGGCCTGGCTGGTGGCCGATGAAAAGGGTCTCAAGGTTATCAAGACGTCCAACGCCGATACGCCGGCGGCCCATGGCCAGACGCCCCTTCTGACCATCGACGTCTGGGAGCACGCGTACTATCTGGATTATCAGAACCGCCGAGCGGATTACGTCAATGCCGTGATCGATCATCTTCTGAATTGGAAGCTTGCCGAGTCGCATCTACCCAAGGCCTGACAACAGTTCATGAATCGAAATCCCTTTCAATCCTCGTCCCTTTTCGGCCGATAGGGCAAGGAATGGCCGATGGCCCGGTGGGCGCTCGATGCGCCCGCCGGGATGCTCTTTGGGTGGATTGCAGGGGGAAATGAATGGAGCGCGTGGGGAAATGGCTGCAGGTCGGGCATCTGGTCGGGTCGAGCGAAGGCTTTGTGGATGAGGCGCGCAAAATCCCCCTGATGGCACGGTGCACGTCCTGTGTCTTGATCTCGGGTGAGCCCGGGACGGGAAAGGAGGCCTGCGCGCGCACCATCCATCATCTCAGCAACCGCGCGACCGGACCGTTCGTCCCGATGGACTGCAAGGGGACTGCGTTTGATGCCGCGGAGGCCGACCTGTTTGGGCATGAACGCAACGGGTTGCCGCCCACGGGGGGCCGAATCCAGGCGGCGGAAGGTGGGACCCTCTTTTTGGATGGTGTCGATCACCTGCTGTTTCGGCTCCAGATGAAGCTGCTTCGGTTCCTTCGGGAGCAGGGGCGTCGATACGAAGACATCTTGGGGGGGGAGCCGGTCGCGGTGCGCGTGATTGCAAGCACTGCGGATGAGCCGCTCGATCGCGTGCGGGCTGGGGCACTGAGCCAGGACCTGTACGCCGAGCTGAGCGTCCTTCCCCTCAAGTTGCTTCCGCTCGGCCAGAGACGCGAGGACATCCTGCTGCTGGCCCGTCATTTCGTGGAGCGCTTCAGCCGTGCGACGGGGCAACCGCCGGTGGAGCTGTCCGACGCTGCGGTGAGGAAGCTTCAGCTTCACGACTCGCCGGGAAACGTGACGGAGCTGGAGCACACGATCGAGCGCGCGGTCGCTTTGAG
>CALBZH010000524.1 GCA_937889795.1 uncultured Syntrophobacteraceae bacterium
CTCCGCTGAGCCCGAAAACTATCGCGGCCGGGACGCAGACGACGTCTTCCTTCCTGAGCCCAACCGTCCAACCATAGTTGCGGGCCATGGTCACGCCCTGACAAATGGCGACCCTTTTCCCCAAGGCGACGGAAGGCTGTCGGGTCTTCTCCGGGAGCGACTCGCCTTCTTTCAGAAACCTGACCGCTACCGGGAACGTCTTCATCCTGAGATCATTGTAGATGAACTGGGCAGCATCCTTGATGTCTTCCGCACTCATAAGGTGTCTCCTCCCCTGGAATCCTTGACAAGACGACCTCCGGCCCCCCGCCGAAGCACCCGTTTGATTTCTGAAGCGCTGCTCGGACCGCCGGAAAATCCATGCGGCGAAACAGACGCGACCGACGCACCGAGATTATGAAGCAGAGGGTCTGCACCCGCAAGGGACAAGATTCGTCGATCAGTCGATCACGGGTGACGATTGAGCCGGACCATGAAGGTGCTTGTCTGGATCGTTGACCCCCCTGAGCTCCTGTGCTAGTCAGAGAACAATTGGACCATCCCATTGACCGTTCGATCGAGGATAGTGCCCCCATGGGTCTGACAGCTCGAGAAATCATGGAAAGCCGATTCTTTACCCTCACTCCCGATATGACCATTCGGGAGGCACTGCAGGTTTTCAAACGAGCCAAGGAGGACAGGGGACAAACGGTTTTCGGCCTCTTGGTCACCGATGCCGAGAGACGGTTGATCGGCATGCTTTCCATGTACGACATTTTCCTCCTGCTCAGGCCCAAGCACATCCACATCTGGGGGGAGATGAGCGATCTGGATCTGCCGGGAATCCTCGACGCAGCATGTGAGCGCGTTCTGCCCGTTCCCGTCGGGGACGTCATGAGCACCGAGCTCATCACAATCACTCCCGATACGCACGTGCTGCACATCGTCGATATCATGATCATCAAGCACGTTCGCCGACTGCCGGTACTCGAGGACGGCAATCTCATCGGGATTGTCTACCTCTCGCGCGTCTTCAACCACCTTCTCGAGCGGATGACTGGATGATATGCCGATTATCGACCACAAGGGAGCACTGAAGGGCATCATGGTCCACGAGGCCATGCGGCGTCTCGTTGTCGAGATTCCCCTGAGCGCACCCCTTCAGTCTGCCATTCGGAGCACCATCAAATACAAGGTGAACGCCCTTCTGGTCGTCGACGAAGATCGGCGGGGAACGGGAGTCGTCTCAAAGACGGACCTGATGAGCGCTTACTACGCCGGGCTGCCCCTGGACACGCCGGCGGAAGCCGTCATGGTGGGTCCCCCGCTCTTTTGTGATCGGAGCCAGTCCCTGGATACGGCTCTCGACACGATGCGCACCCACAAGGTGCACCGGTTGTACGTCTTGGGCAACGCCCCGAGCCGAGCGGTTGGGGTCCTCGCCTATCCCGATATCGTCGGAATGCTCTATCGCTTCTGTACGAAGTGCGAGCGGAGCCTTCTCAGGCCTCGATCCGATGCTTCCAAGAACATCGATATCGACCAGTACCGTATCCGGGAAGTCATGACAACGACCGTGTATGCCCAGATGGCATCCGAAAGCCTCGCCGCGATCATTGAAGGACTTGCCGCGGCTCGACTGGGTGCCCTGCTCGTGACGGACTCGGATGGGTCGGCGATCGGCGTTCTATCAAAAACCGATTTGATCCGTGCTTACTTGCACGGCCTTCCAATAGACTCACCCGCCGCGTCGATCATGAGCCGGCCCGTTGAGTCCTGCGATCAGGAAAAGCCCGTGCTCGAAGCGCTGAAGCACATGATCTTTTCAGACATTCACCGGCTGTTTGTCTATAAAGAAGATCCGCGGCGCGTCGAAGGGGTGTTTTCTCTGACGGATGCGGCACGCATCCGTTCCGGTACCTGCCGAGCCTGCGTGATCAGCCGCATCCAGATCGGTTGAACCTCCCCCCGGCGCTCTCTTCCTTCCTTCCCGCATCAATTGGAGTTATCTTTACATTAGTCTTGAGGAAACGATCCATCCATCGACTCAGCTGGAGGTTCCAATGGTGGGGAGCCATTTCTTTAGGGTTGTTCTCGTCGCCCTGGGGGTCACCCTCACGGGATGTGCCCACGTGATTTCCTACGACCTGCGTGAGAAGGCCCGCAGCGACCTGAGTTTTTCGACCGTGCTCCAGAATCCGGATGCGTACCGAGGCGAGACGGTCGTTTGGGGCGGGGAGATCATCGAGACGGTCAACCAGGAAGGAAGCACGGAGATCAAAGTGCTCCAGATGCCTCTCGATTTCTACGGCATGCCGATTTGGGAGGAGCGTTCCGCAGGCCGGTTCATTGCCCGGGCGTCCAGCTACCTGGACAACCAGATCTATCGGAGCGGCCGGTGGGTGACAGTCGGTGGCCAGCTCGTCGGGCAGGAAATGCTCCCGCTTGGCGAGAGCCAATACACCTACCCGGTGGTGTCGGTCAAAGAGATCCACTTGTGGGTAGAGCCACGCTATCCTTACTATTACCGCGACTATCCCTATTGGCACGGATATCCGTATTGGTACTGGGGACCCTACACCCCGTTCGGTCCTTTTTGGCCCTACGGGCCCTACCCGTATGGGTGGT
>CALBZH010000525.1 GCA_937889795.1 uncultured Syntrophobacteraceae bacterium
CGAGATATCCACTCGTGACTGGAGTTCAGACGTGTGCTCTTCCGATCTCCTTTCGACAATGAGCCCGTCCTTGAGGGTAAGGATCAGATCGGCCAAGTCATCCGCCAGATGGCTGTGAGTGGCGATGATGACCGTTCGCTGCCAGACTCGGTTCAGCTCCTTCAAAAGCTCGATGACAGCCTGACCATGGTGCGAGTCCAGGTTTCCCGTTGGCTCGTCCGCGAGAATGAGGGATGGGTCGTTGATGAGTGCCCGTGCGATGGCGGTCCGCTGCATTTCTCCACCGGAAAGCTGGGCCGGAAGGTGGCTTGCCCGCGCGGAGAGGTTCAGCCATTCGAGCAGTTCGCCGGCTCTCCTTTGCGTTGCATTTCTTTCCTTTCCTGCAAGAAGAGCGGGCAGACAGACGTTTTCGAAAGCACTCAAGGTGGGTAGCAGGTTGAAAGACTGGAACACGATCCCAATCGTCTGGCGCCGGTAGAGGGTCATCGTATCAATCGATGCTGCGCCCAGGTCCTGGCCGCCGACAGTCAATCGTCCCCGCGTCGGCCGATCTAGCCCGGCGAGCAGGGCCAGCAGCGTCGACTTGCCTGAGCCGCTATTTCCCTTGAGCACCACGAGGTCACCCAACTGGACCTCCAGGTCGACGTCCCGAATCCCCACGACCTCGCTCCCACCCAACGGATAGACCTTGGTAAGATCCTTAGCGATGATGAAAGCGCTTTCTTCGGATGACATAGTTTCACTTTCGCTTCAAACGGCAAGCCCGTCACCTTCCGCATCTTGACGTCCACGAATGGCCCGATTCAAAGAATCCCGGAGCATTGGGTCGTGAAGGCCCAATTTGCCTTTTCCATGCGGAGACTACCATTTCACGTAGGGGGATTGAAGAGGCGGCGAGGATTTTGTAGTGTGCTGGCATCGCGCTGTCTCGTGAAAGTGTCTGTTGGGGTGTGGCCCGATTCGGTGAGAAAGGACTTGGAACATGGACCTGCGGGTGTTCGAGAGCATGGAAGCGCCGGAGCTGAGGGAGTATTTGGGATTTCTCCTGTGGCATTATCGTGTGGTGGACGCGTTCTGGTTTCTCTATGTGGAAGAGCAGTACGGGCTTTCGGTCGCAGAGCGGATCAACCAGCGCGTCTGGGGAAAGGTCTCGGGGATGGCCGCCAAAGATATGAAGAAACGGTTTTCGGTTCAGCGCAATCAAGGGCTCAAAGGATTCCTCGAAGCGCTGCAGCTGTATCCCTGGACGCCCATTGTGGGATATGAGATTGAGGAAGGGCAGGATGAGATCCTTCTCACCGCTCCCCATTGCCCTCCCCAGGAAGCTCGGCTTCGCCACGGACTTGGTCCTTACGAATGCAAGGAAATGCACCGGGACGAATTCGTGAATTTCGCCAGAGAGATCGATCCCTCCATTCAAGTTGAGTGTCTTTATGCACCGCCGGATTCGCATCCGGACGACCATTTCTGCAAATGGAGGTTCACGGTGGCTCGCTAGATGGCAGGACCACCGGGCTCACTAGCCACCGTTCGGACCGTTTGCCTGATGGTGCTTTTCATTCGCATAGGGCGTGACCGACACCCCGGATTCAGCCCCGGTAAAGGAGCTCGCAACGGATCGCCGTTTCACCGGCCAGCTTTCTGGCGGCTTCTTCGACTCGCTTGTGCTCTTTGGGGTTGTGGATGATCCCGCGTAGAACAATCTGTCGGCCGTCAAACTGAACGTCGAGGGTGGGAATAAAGAGCGCCGGATTGGTCAGCAGACCGGCTCTGATCCGCGCCGCCTCTGCCCTTAAGCCCAGAGAGCGCTGCACCGATTCGTCAACAAGCTTGTCCCGCTCCTGAAGAAGCTCCATGACGGCCTGGGTGATCTCATCGAGGGATTTGAAGCCGGTGTTCAGCGTATAATCGTAATCGGCTTGGTCGTCCCATGGCTTGCCGAAAACCGTGAACACGAATCCCGCACGGTCCTGATCGATCTTCTGAATCATCCAGCGTGCGGTATCCCGGCTGACGGACTCGCGGTCCATGACGCGTGTGATTCGCGACTCCAGGGGCGCCACGATGCGAATTCGAAGTGCATGGGGCAGTCCCTTCAGAATGTGGTTGGCCCCGCGTCCGATAATGACCACATTGTTCCGGAGCGCGAACTGCCAGATGAGGCTCTCCATGAGCGCGGTGAAGCCCCGGAAGGACCAGTCGTATTTCTCCCAGACCGACGGAGAATGCTCGTCCATTTCCTGCGTCCACTGCTCCCACTTGTGGCCCAGGCGACGCACTTCGGCGATGATGCTCTGCTTGTCCACAACCTCGTAGCCCATGCCCGAAGCCACCGCACGGCCAATCTCTCGCCCACCGCTGCCATATTCCCTGGATACTGTTAGAATAGCCATGGTCTCTCACTCGTTGGGCTTTGTCTGTACCGCCATTTCGCTTTCAGCGGCATGCTCGAGCACATCTTTGCCAATCAGCCACCTCATCCACAACTTCCCGACGACGATGACTCCCGCCGCGAACGACGCTTCGACCAAATACTGTGCCAGCTTGGTCGGGGCGAGCAGGCTCACGACAACCGGGTCCGTGATAATCATCTCTCCGCCCACCTTGCCGAGAATGGCGGCTCCGATGTAAACGATGACCGGGTATTTGTCCATGAGCATGGAGAGGAGATTGCTCGTGAAGACAACAAACGGGATGCTCAACCCGAGGCCGAAGAGAAGAAGAAAAATATTCCCGTGTGAAGCCCCGGCAACGGCCAGCATGTTGTCAAGCGCCATGGTGATGTCAGCGATCACGATGATCTTGATCGCCTGCGCGATGGTGGTGGCCTGACGTTCTCCCGTATCTTCGGGCGCCCCTTCGATGAAGAGCTTGACCGCGATCCAGAGGATCAGCGAGCCGCCGATCAATTTGAGGTAGTTGATCTGAAGCAGCTGGGAGACAAAAAAGGTGAGAATCACCCGGAGGAGCACCGCAGCCCCCGAGCCGAACAGAATCCCCTTTCGCCTTTGCTCCTTCGGCAAGGAGCGCACCGCCATGGCAATGACGACCGCGTTGTCTCCCGCCAGGATGAGATCGATGATCACGATGCTGAAAAGCCCGGAGAAAAAGGCCCAGTTAAACTGAATTGATCCAATGGTCCCAAGGTCCAAGCACAATCTCCTCTCAGCGCCCTCGTTTTATTGCAGCGCGAGTGTTCGATGTCATGACCACAGATCCCTCGATGCGACCCCCGCAGAGCCCGTCTCCTTCAAGCAGGAGACGGCCCTTATTTTTCATGAGCACAGCATCATGAGCCTGGCTGGATACGGAGATCTCACCTAAGAGCATGTCGTGTGGGTTTGCGGCGAGTATATAGCAAGCGGTAAAGCCGAACAAACACTATTCAACGGACACGGAGGATCTCCAACGGTCCACCGTTCTTGATCCCACGCCGGGAAGCTCGGTCAGTTCCTCGAGGCTACGCCATGGCTGTTCCTTTCGGCGCGCCACGATCGCTTGCGCCGTTTCCGGCTTCATGCGGG
>CALBZH010000526.1 GCA_937889795.1 uncultured Syntrophobacteraceae bacterium
TGCTGCTCGAGATGGCTCATGTAAAGCCGGTTCTCTGCCTCGAGCCGCTGCTTGTCGTCGATGAGCTGCTTGACGTGCAGTGCAGTCCGAATCACTTTGAGAATCTCGGTCTTTCCCGTCGGCTTTTGAAGATAATCGACGGCGCCGAGGCGGAGGGACTCCGATGCGGTTTCCAGGGTGGGCTCCCCGGTCATCATGACGACCTGGGTGTGAGGCGAGCGCTCACGGATCTTTCGGAACAGATCCACGCCGGACATTCTGGGCAGAATGATATCGGTCAAAACCACGTCGATGGGCTTGCTTTCGATGACCTCCAGCGCGGCTTCGGGTCCTTCCGCCGTCTCCACGGTGTGGCCGTCGACTTCTAGAAAGGCCTTGACCGTGAAGCGAATACTGCGCTCGTCATCCACCACCAGAATGTTTCCCAATTGCTCCTCCTGATCAATACCCAATCAAGCGCGCAGGCATCCTTCTCACCGCCTCTTTTCTTGTCGGCGAGATCGCCTTCGGCAATTACAAGACTAGAGCCAGCAGATCTCGGTGCACTCGCGCGGCCGTTTCGGGTGCGCATCGCTTCCAGCCCAAGCCGAGCCGCAGGAGATCCTGAAAATCAGGGTCGATCGCAAGCGCATGGACCAAAGGCAGCGCCTCATGGTCCGTCTCGCAGCGCCGCTTCCGCACCTCGGGTGATCCCAGAAAGCCTTCCAGCAGCCTCCTCCCCCTTTCCGGCAGCGTTCCCATGGCCTCACCCGTGTGGGAGCCGGTTTCGAGGAGCAGGCGGAACAGATAGCGATGTGCGCTTGGGGTCCAGGCGGTGTCCGTCAGGAAGACATCCCGCCACAGGAGCTCGGTCACACTCCAGCCATTGGCTTCGGAGAGCGCGCGCATGCGCTCCAGCACCGCAGGTCCCCAGAGCATGAGGTGGAACAGCGGGTTCGCTCTCGGGCTCGAGAAGTAAAACGCATTCATTCCCGTGACCAGGGGCAGCCAGAAACGCTGTCCATCCGGTGGGAGCAGACTGAATTCACGGGCCGGACGGCATTGCTCGCGACGACACTTGTTGCCGTAGTCGATGAGGTGCCGCAAGTCCTCTCCCCGGTTCTGACACGGATGGAGAAGACAGCCGATGGCTCGACCACGACCATCGAGGTAGCCCAGTGCCCAGCACGAAAACCCCACGATCGGGCGGTATCGGGGGCCTTCATCCAGGTATCGGGCGCGGTTCTCCCGAAACTCGCGGCGGAGGCTCCGGACGTGCTCGAGGTGGTCATAGTGCACCGGCCGAATGGGGGGACAGCAGCCGAAACAGGAGAGGCCCTCAATCGGGGCGCAAAGACTCACCGAATTGACACTTTGGCCGCCGTTTGTTAAGTAATCTGCCATCCTGAAGAACGCCACTTTCGATCGAAAACGAGGAGAAGCAATGCCTATATACGAATTTCGCTGCGTGGGTTGCGGCAACATCGAGGAATATATCGTGACGAGCTCATCCCAGGAAGTGGAAATGAAGTGCAAGCAGTGCCAGGGGGAGGAGTTCGAACGTGTTCTGAGCACGGTGAGCTACACCATGGGGGCCGGCTCGTCCAGTTCGTCCGGACCGGCGACTGGCGGTCCATCCTGCCAGACCCGCACCTGTGGTCCGGACAAGAGCTGCTCGACCATTACCCTGCCCGGCCACGAGCGCTAGACATTGGCCGTGCCTGAAGGCAGCCTGTGCGGAGTGGTCGGATGGCACAGACTGCTCTCACCGTAAGGTCGTTGGATTTCCATCCCCGGCATATCAATTGCCGGTCTGTCGGCTCCCGTGCAGTCGTTCGACTCCTTCCTCGCCCCATTTGGCGGGATGGAGTCCGTGGACGTCTATTCCCGTTCCCAAGTGATCTGAAACTCGATCTCTTCTTCACCCTCGGACCGTTCATGCTCGATGGTGAACCGGGCGCGGACAGGCACATAGATGCGCTCGCCCGCAATCTGGATCTCGAAGCGCTCGTCCTTCTCGATGGCATCCGCCAGGCGCCGTAGCTTCGCCACGAACTCGGCCTTGGGGTATTCTTTCTCGATGTCTCGCTCCCGTTTTTCGGTCATCGCCTTCTCCCTTCGGTTGAATGGTTGCTCTCCTGTCCACTTGAGTGTGTGGTTCGTCCACACAATTGCAATCAGTGTTTCTGAATGATCTCCTTCAAATCTGGATCAAGTAGCTCCCACAGGTGAGGATGGCTTTCAACCAGGCGCGCAATGTCACCAAGGTCTTTGAGCCTCTTGCTTTGCCTTCTATCCGCATCCCGCCACGCCTTGATTTTCCCGCTCAATGTGTCTTCGAGACAGGCAACTCGCATGAGGATTCCGTGTATATCTGCCGGAACCGAACGACTTGGGAAGTCTTGGTAGAATTCTTCCGTGCTCAGTTGAATACTGACCTTGGAACGGCCCCTGAAATTGATTGACCACGAATAGCGCTCTGATTTGAATCCGGCCTCTTCGAGGAGCCTTGTGGCTAGATCCACCGATTCTGAGGCAACAACGAAATCAACAGCTTGAGTAACCATGGCTTCGGCTGCCCAGTGATTCACCGCTACGCCTCCAATTGCGCACCAAGCGAGATCCGCTCGCTCAAGACAGTCGACCAAACGCATGACATCGTCTGTACCACCCGCCGTCTGCCAGTCATAGAACTGTTTTGGGGTCATGGTTTGATCCTTCCTTGACACCTGTTGAAGGCTAACCATTCGTTATCGATGATGTTTTATTCTGACGCGTTGATATTGCTGGTCTTTTAGAGAGACACGACCTCGCTGAACCGAAAAAATCTTGTCCGCCCAATCCATTTCGACCTGACGCATGGTCGGCGGTTTTATCCCGGTCGCTTGCTCAAACCACCCCCTTGCTCTGGAGCGCTTCGATCTGTTCCGAGCTGAGGCCCAGGCCTGCCAGGATCTCCCGGGTGTGCTCGCCGAGCTCCGGGGCGTGAGTCCGGATCGAGCCCGGGGTCAGGGAGAACTTCGGAGCGATTCCGAGCTGGCGGTAGGCGCCCCAGCTCTCGTGCACCAGATCGACCACCATTCCCCGGGCGCGGGCCTCGGGGTCATCCATGACCTCGGAAAGGTTCAGCACCGGCTCACAGCAGCAATCCACGTTTTGAAGGAGCGCCACCCATTCCGCACGCGTTTTCTCGGCGAAAAGCGCGGCGACCTCATGGGTCAGCGTTTCCTGGTGGGGGCCCGGCTCGAAATAGCTGGGCTGGTTCCAGTCGCCGCGGCCCACCGCTTCGCAGAACGCTTTCCAGAACTGGGGCTCGAGGGCTCCGAGAGCCATGTGTTGACCGTCACGCGTCTCATAGACGTTGTAGCAGGCATAGCCGTGATTCAGAAAGTCGTCGCCCGGGGCGGGGGTTCGTCCGTCTGCGATGAGCTGTCCCCAGCGGAGGCAGTTCCACGTCATGGCCCCGTCGGTCATGGAAATGTCGATGAACTGCCCCACCCCCGCCCGCTCACGGGCCAATAGAGCGGTCACGATGCTGAAAGCGGCGTAAAGGGCCCCGCCGCCGAGGTCGGCGATTTGGGCTCCCGAAAGGGTCGGAACCCCGTCTCGACCGCTGTAGGAAAGGACGCCGTTTAGGGCGAGGTAGTTGATGTCGTGTCCAGCCTTAAGCGCCCGGCCGCCTGTGCTCCCATAGCCCGAAATGGCGCAGGTGACGAGCCGTGGATTCACCGCCTTCAGCGCGTCGTGGTCCAGTCCCAGTTTCTTCATGACTCCGGGCCGGAAGCCTTCCAGCAGCACATCGGCCTTCCCCGCCAGCTGCCTCAGGATATCCTTTCCTTCCTCGGTCTTGAGGTTCAGCGTCAAGGAGCGTTTGTTCCGGTTCAGGACCACGTGGAAGCCGCTGTTGCCTCCGAGCTTGGGCGGCCACCAACGGATGTAGTCGCCGAGCTTGGGGTCTTCGATCTTGATCACGTCGGCCCCGAGGTCGGCGAGCAGCATGGAGCAGAAGGGGCCCGGGAGGAGTCGGGACAAATCGAGTACGGTGATGCCTGAGAGTGCGCCGGTCATGGGGAGCTCCTTTCCTGTTGCCTTCTTCAGAACATGGCCCTGACGAATTCGTCGGCGTCAAAGGGACGCAGATCGTCCATGCTCTCGCCGATTCCGATGTAACGGACGGGCACCTTGAGCTCGTCGCAAATCGCCACGACGATCCCCCCCTTGGCGGTCCCATCGAGCTTGGTGAGGACCAAGCCGGTCAGATCGGAAGAGCACACGTCTGAACTCCAGTCACGAGTGGATATCTC
>CALBZH010000527.1 GCA_937889795.1 uncultured Syntrophobacteraceae bacterium
CTTGCCCTGAGCCTCCATGGTCAGCTTTTCCACGTCCGCCTTGAGACCGTCCATCTTCTTCTTGGTCGCGTCATCGGCGCCGCCCTTCTTCTTGTCCGCTTCCTCTTTCAGGGACTTAAACTGCCGAGCCTTGTCTTCGATGTCAGTCCGGTACCTCTCGGTCTCTCGCTTATATTCTTCCTGAGCGGCCTGCCCCGTCCTAGACTTGTCCAACACGAGCTGAAAGTCAAAATACCCCGTCTTGGCCGCGGCCAAGGAAGGCATCCCCATCACAAGACACACCGCCAACAGAACCAGGATAGACCCACCCTTACGCATTCTTACCATCTTTGCTCTCCTTAGAAAAAAGCGCCTGCCGAAAACTGCCACTGAAACTTATCCTCTCCGGGCTCGGGATCGAGGTTGTACCCCCATTCGACCCGCAGGGGCCCCATGGGCGAATTCCATCGGATACCCATCCCGGCATCATCCCGTCGATCCGAGAAGATGATGTTCTTCCTGTACGCGTTCCCTGTATCGTAAAAGACCACTCCGTTAATCCCGAATCGCTCCAGGAGCGGGAAGACGACCTCAACCGTCCCCACGAAGTAGCTCGTGCCACCGATGATGTTCCCTCGTCTGTCCTTGGGACCGATATCACCCCACTTGAAACCGCGCAGGTTATTGATGCCCCCGAGGAAGAAGCGCTCGTAGATCGGCTCGGGATCCGGTCCAACGTCCCATATCCTGCCAATCTGGCCCTTCGCGACACCCACGAATTTCCAGAACAAAGGATAATACCAGCTTGAGCGAAACTCCGTCTTGAGCCAATCGCCTTCACTGCCAATGGCCTCCGTGGAATATTCGGCGGTGGCCACATTATGACTTCCCCTGGTTGGAAGAAAGGGGTGGTCCGTGGTATCCCGCTCAAGCCCCAGCTCGATGCTGCTCTTGGTGTGCTCCCCCTGTTGGCTCTTCAAATAAGCGCCGGGGTTTTCCGAAATGTCCGTGACATCTGAAACTTCATACGTATAGACACCGGTGATCTTGCTGTACGACCCGAAGTAGCTGCCCAGACGCAGCCGCCCACCGACCGAGTCCTTGTTGAAATCGGTGTAATCCCGCTGCCAGTTGTAGATATCAAAACCGGCACTGATAGGCCAATCCAGCAGCCAGGGCTCGGTGAAGCTCACCTGGTACCGCGAGGCCTCCTGCCCGAGATGTCCCTTGAATCCAAGATACTGCCCTCTGCCGAGGAAATTCCTTTGGGTGATCTCACCGCTGGCAAAGAAACCTTCGTCCGATGAATAACCGCCGCCAATGCTGATCGTACCGGTGAATTTCTCTTTCACCTTGACATTCAGGTTCATGATACCAGTTTGGTCGGTTTCGGTGGGCACGATCTCCACCTGCTCAAAGTAATCCAGCTTTTTGAGTCTCTGCATACTCTTCTCGAGCTTCGTCGAGCTGAACAGCTCACCTTCGTTCAGCTGCAGCTCGCGCCGGATTACTTTGTCGCGAGTCTTTGTATTGCCGGTGATATAAATCTTGCCAATGTGGACGAGCTCCCCTTTCTTCACTTGGTAGGTCACTTCGGCCTGGTCGGTGTCTGGATGTCGTTTGACATCCGGACTCACCTCTGTGTGCGCGTAGCCTTCGTCCATATAGGCTTTGGAGATCTGGTCGATGTCCTTACGCAAACCCTCGCGGCTGAAATACTCTTTTTCCTTGATCTTCAGCTTTTTTCCCGGGTCATCCTTGCCGTCGTAAACATCTCCCTCGATCTTGACCGCGTCGACTTTATAACGATCGCCTTCCTGGATGGGGATTTCGATATAGAAGCCGTCCTTCCTGCGATCCACTTCGGGGGTTCCCACCTTGGCGTCCATGAAGCCTTTATCATGGTAAAAGACGGTGAGGCGATCGACATCGGAATCGAGAATGTCCTTCTGCAGAATGCCGCGATCGGTCACCAAGGAGAGGATGCTCTTTTCCTTGGTCTGCATGGCACCGCGCAGCTTGCGGCTGGACATCTCCTTGTTTCCCGTGAAGCTGATCTTCTTGATATAAACCTTGTTGTTCTCCTCGATGGCAAAAACAACCGTCGCTTTCCGCGGGTCCTTGGGAAATTCAATCTTGCTTTGGACATCCGCGGCAAAATAGCCTTTTTGCTGGTACAGCTTCAGAATCTTCTGGACGTCGTCGTTCACCACATTGCGCTGCAGGACCGCGAAGGCCTTCGTCGAGATGGCTGCAACAATGTCTTTCTCTTTGATCTTCTTGTTGCCGGTAATGCGCAGCTCCTGAATCGTGGGATTCTCCTCGACGGTGAAGACGAGAACCTTTCCGGCGGGCGAATCCTTGATTTCGGCATCGACCTTCTCGAAGTAGCCCATCTTGTAAATGGACTTGATATCCTCGCTCACTTGATCCTGGCGCAGCGCGTCTCCCTTGGCGCTTTTGATGTTGAGCTTAATGGCCTCTGCCTCAATCCGATCGTTCCCCTTCACCTCTACGTCCGCGATGACGCCCTTGGATGCAACCCGTCCTGTAATCTGAACCACGATCGCTTTGGTGACCGCAGCGAGGTTCTCAGCCCCTTTCTCTTCGGCATACAGGCTTTCCGTCTTCTTGCCACCCGTCAGGTCGACGAGCTTCGCATCCACACTGATGGTGCTCCCAATCTGATTGAAGCTGCCGATAACGGCGTATTGGGCCCGGAGCCTTTCTCCGATGGACCGGGCTTGGGATTCATTCGTCACCGCCCCACCCGCTTTACCTACCCGCTGGATTTCCTGAGGGTCAGCCGTCCTGATCCCTTCACTGCTCAGCTGCCCGATCAACAGGTCCTGAATGGACTGCTGCACCTGCGGCATCTTTTCTTGCGTATGGATCACAAACGGCATCACCGCAACTCTCGGGGATTGATCCTGAGCCCACGCCACTGAAGCCAACAGGGCAACGCCAATGAAAATGATCCTACGCATGAATCTCCCCCTCACCAGTGGTCCCTCATCAACGCAGCGCCACCCCATCCCCAGCAGGTCATTCCGCCAACCGCTCGAAGATCCGGGGGTGCTGGATGCTCACAGCCTCTATCGCAACCCGGGTGGATCATTTAAGTCCCTGATGCAGACGATCGCCCCCCTCGGACACCGAGGGCTCAGGTCGGCTGCTGCTCAGCAACCGCTCAGCCGTCCCCGGATGAAGCAAACCGGGCGAGCACTTCGGGCTCACCCGCTCCCGTATCGTCATGCAAGCGCCCGTCCACCAAGCGCAGCGTCTTGTGCATCATGGCGGCCAGCTCCATGTTGTGCGTGACAATCACCATGGTCAAGCCCAACTCCTCATTCAGAGCAACGAGCAGCTCGTGCAGCTTCCTGCCCGTACGGCTGTCGAGGTTTCCGCTGGGCTCATCGGCCAGGAACAGTCTCGGCCGCAGGAGCAAGGCGCGCGCAACGGCCACCCGCTGCTGCTCCCCACCCGAGAGCTCACCAATCCGATGGGTCAACCGATCGGACAGCCCGAGCCGTTCCAACAGGTACAATGCCTGATCATGGGTTTCTTTCCCTGGCAGTCCGGCAATCAACCCGGGCATCACCACGTTCTCCAGCGCATTGAACTCAGGCAAGAGATAGTGGAACTGAAACACGAAGCCGATGTGCCGGTCTCGAAACTGGGCGAGCACTTTTTCGTCCCAGAGAAACACGTCCTGTCCCTCGTAGAGGACTTTTCCCCTGGTCGGCTTGTCGAGTGTCCCCAGAATATGGAGGAGTGTCGTCTTCCCAGCCTCCGAAGCCCCCACGATAGCGATGCGATCCCGTCGGCGGATCACCAGATCCATGTCCTTGAAGATCTCGATGGCCTGTGACCCGCTTCCAAAGACTTTCGTCAACCCCAGCGTCTGAACTTCAATGGGCTGCTGGTCGTTATTCATACCGCAGGGCTTCCGCAGGCTCCAGCTTTGCCGCCTGCCGCGACGGATAAAGCGTCGCCACCAGGCTGATCATGATGGCCGAAGCCGCAATGAGAGACACATCCGTCATATTGAGCTGCACCGGGAGCGTATCTAATGCATAGACATCCGCAGGCAGCTCGATGAATTTATACTTTTTCAGGAGCGCACACAACACGAATCCGCCGAACAACCCGAGGACCGTCCCTGAAACCCCGATGAGCAGTCCTTCGAGCACGAATATTTTCCGGATCCTCGCCGTCGTTGCCCCCATGGCCTTCAGGATGGCAATGTCCCGCGTCTTCTCCATCACCAGCATGATCAGCGAGCTGACGATGTTGAACGCCGCGACGAGAACGATCAGGGTCAGAATGATGAACATGACCACCTTTTCCAGCTTCAGAGCCGAGAAGAGACTGTGATTCATCTGCACCCAGTCGCGCACGTAGTAAGGGAATCCGAGCTGAGACCGCAGCGTCTCGGCAATGCCCGTGGCTTCGTAGATGTCCTTCACCTTCACTTCAATGCCCGTCACTGAATCCCCGATTCCCAAAAACTGCTGTGCCGCCGCAAGATCGACATAGGCGATGGTACTGTCGAACTCGTGCATCCCTGACCGAAAGATGCCCACGACATGAAACAGCTTGCTCTTGGGCGCCTGCCCCATGGGTGTGAGACGTCCGATCGGGGAAATGATCGTCAGCCAGTCGTCTTGGTGGACGTTTAGATTGTTGGCCAGCTGCTCGCCGAGGATGATGCCCGGGTGGGTCGCGCCCCCAGCAGAGCCTCCAGTCTCCTGGGACACGAGATCGTCCACGTTGCCGCGGGTCATATTGGACTGAAGCGTGAGAACCCCTGCGGCGGTCTGAGGCTCGATGCCGCGCAGGACAGCTCCCGAGGCGGTCTTTCCCGAGCTCAGCATGACCTGCGTGTAAATGAAGGGTGTGACCGCGAGAACGCCGTCCGTTTTCTGCAGATGCGGCATCAGCTCGCGGTAATTGGCCATGGTTCCGTTGTAGCTTCCCACGACAATGTGAGACGTGACGCCGAGGATGCGATTGCGCAGATCTTCCTGGAAACCGTTCATCACAGCCAGCACCACGATCAGCGCCATGACACCAACGGCGACACCGGCTATGGAGATCAATGTGATGAGCGAAATGAACGTCTGCTTTCGCTTGGCAAGAAGGTAGCGAATGCTGACGAAAAGTTCAAAATTCATAGGGTGATCAGCTTTTCCGCTCTGGCCTTTGATGGGGGAAAGGAATCACATCGCGAATGGATCCGCAATCCGTAAATAGCATCACCACCCGATCAATGCCAATGCCTTCTCCTGCAGCGGGGGGCATACCATACTCAAGGGCTCTGATGTAGTCATCATCCATCTCGTGAGCTTCCTCATCCCCCGCTTGCTTGGCCTCCAGCTGCGCCAGGAACCGCTCCCGCTGATCCCTCGGGTCGTTGAGCTCCGAAAAGCCGTTGGCCATCTCTCGGCCGGCGATGAACAGCTCGAAGCGATCGGTCAATTCCGGCTCGGCCTCGTTCTTGCGCGAAAGAGGGGAAACCTCGAGCGGATAATGTGTGATGAAGGTGGGCTGAATCAGCTGAGGCTCCACCACCTGGTCAAAAATCTTGGTCAGCAGCTTCCCATGGCCTTCGAATCGCTCGGCCCCGACCCCCAAGGACCGGGCAACCTCCACGGTCTGAGCCGGATCCTCCAGCGCGGTGCGTGGAATGCCCCCGATGTCCACGAGGGAATCCAACAGTCGATACCGACGCCATGGCGGCGACAAATCGATGATCTGTCCCTGGTATTCAATCTGGAGCTCACCTCCATTCACAGCGGCTCCAACGAAGGCGAAGAGCTCTTCGGTCAGTTGCATCAAGTCTTCGTACGTGCTGTAGGCCTGATAGAACTCCAGCATGGTGAACTCGGGATTGTGCTGCGTGGAGATTCCTTCGTTGCGAAAATTGCGGTTGAGCTCAAACACCCGCTCGAATCCTCCCACGAGCAACCGCTTCAGGTACAGCTCCGGTGCAATGCGCAGATACAAATCGATACCCAATGCGTTGTGAAACGTCTTGAACGGCTTGGCCGTCGCACCGCCGGGAATCGTCTGCATCATGGGCGTCTCCACCTCCAGGAAATCCCGCTCCACCAGGAAATCCCTGATCGCCTGAATGATCTTCGCCCGCTTCCGAAACACCTCCCGGACGGAGTCGTGAACGATCAAATCCACATAGCGCTGACGCAGCCGGATCTCAATGTCCTTGAGTCCGTGGTACTTCTCGGGAAGAGGGCGCAGGCTCTTGGTGACGAGAGTAAGCTCCCTGGCCAGCAGCGTGAGCTCATCGGTCTTGGTCCGGAAAAGAGAGCCCGAGGCGCGAATGATGTCCCCAACGTCCAGCCGTTTTACAACACTGAAGCACTCCTTGCTCACTTGGTTCTGCTGCACATAGATCTGCAGCCGTCCCCCCGGGTCCTGAATATGCATGAAGATGGACCGACCGAAAGACCGCAAGGCCATGATCCTGCCGGCGACCACAAAGGCGTGAGGCGCAGCTTCCAGCTCCGTGGCGCTCTTCATGCCAAATCCGGATATGATGCCATCAATCGGGTCGGGAGCCGAAAAACCATTGGGGTAGAGCGGAACCCCATCCGTCTCCATTTGCTCCGCCTTTTGCAGCCGCTCCCGCAATACCGCGTTTAGATCATCCATCAAAAACGTACCCTTCTCAAAACCGGATCGAATTGCGCCGCCATTGCGAAGATCGAGCCCCGAGGGCGCCAGAGAACGAGGAGCCGAAACTTAGTGGAATTGCTCTATCCCGTCAAGGCTCTTCCCCCGCGCCACCCCCATGCACTCCCTTCTGTCTCGAGCGCATCATGCTGGATACGGTAAAGGCAAGGATCAAGCCACTGAGGATCAGCAGCGTCCATTCACCGGAAGCGAGCAAGCGGACCAAGCCGTAGACAAAAAGGGATGCGCCACCAATCAGGCTCAACCACTGAGTACTGCGATCCATGCGCCATTTCCTCTTCTGAGCACTGGATAAGCCCCGAAGCTGGGACCCACCTTGTTTATCGAGTTTTTGGTTAAAAGGCAAAGAAAAAGACAGACGAGCACGACGCAAACCCAGAGCGCAAGCCTATTGACAAACGGTCCTCGTTCCGACTAAGTAGCACCAGTTCCGTGCCCGGATGGGCTCTCCCATGACCGGGCAAAACCTGCGCGCCTGTAGCTCAGTTGGATAGAGCAACGGACTTCTAATCCGTGGGTCAG
>CALBZH010000528.1 GCA_937889795.1 uncultured Syntrophobacteraceae bacterium
TCGAAAGGCGTGAGCCGTCCAGCGCCGTCTTGAGAACGCTTTGCTTAGCGCACCCCGCTTCTTCGTCGCGCCTTATCGGCTGGAATTCCCGGATGGGTACTGAAACAGGGACGGAGAGCTGAAGCCAACGGTCTGAAATCGCACCCTGGGAAAGGCTCGCAGAGGCATATGGAGGTGAGCAGGAAGGCGATCCTTGAGCGGATGTTCTACGCGGGGCTGCGGGCCGTGGACCCGGGAGCGGCTGTCTGGCGCCATGTGCGGCGCGTGCAGGACACGTTGCGGGTGGGATATTGCGCCTATGACCTGAGGTGCACCCGTCGCGTGGTCGTCGTGGGAGCCGGAAAGGCGGCGGCTCCCATGGCACGGGCCCTCGAAGGGATCCTCGGAGATCGCCTCACCGGAGGGGTGGTCGTGGTCAAGTACGGCCACAGACTTCCTCTTGAACGGATCCGGATGCTTGAGGCCGGCCATCCCCTGCCGGACGAGAACGGTCTGATGGCTGCCGAAGCCGTGCTCGAAGAGCTGGAGGGCTGTACCGAAGATGACTTGGCCATCAGCGTCTTTTCGGGGGGCGCCAGCGCGCTGCTGCCCGCGCCACGGTCGCCCATTGGCCTTGCGGACAAACAGTCCACCACCCAGTTGCTGCTGG
The DNA here is from genome assembly GCA_937889795.1 of uncultured Syntrophobacteraceae bacterium. Lineage (GTDB taxonomy): Bacteria > Desulfobacterota > Syntrophobacteria > Syntrophobacterales > Syntrophobacteraceae > CALBZH01. Next base: position 650 of record CALBZH010000528.1, read on the forward strand.
AATGCGGCGCGACGATCCGTGAAATCAACGCCATCCGAAAGCACCTGTCGCGCCTGAAGGGAGGGGGGCTTGCACTGGCGGCCTACCCCGCGACGGTTGTGTCTCTCTTTCTGTCCGATGTCGTTGGAGACTCCCTGGACGTGATCGCATCGGGACCGACCGTGGCTGATCCCTCCACCTTTGGCGACTGCATCGACATCCTTGAGAGGTATTCCCTCGTGTCAAAGGTCCCTGGCCGGGTGCTTGAAATCCTCCATCGAGGTCTCAATCGAGAGGAGCTGGAGACGGTCAAGCCGGACCACCCCGCTCTTCGGCGCGTGCAGAACGTTCTGGTAGGCAACAATCGGTCGGCCCTGTTTGCCGCGCGCGATGAAGCCGGGTCGCTGGGATACTGGCCGCTTGTTCTGACGTCGCAGCTGCAGGGGGAAGCCCGGGAGGTGGCGGGCTTCATCGCGGCCGTGGCCCGGGAAATCCTCGCCTCCGACCATCCCGTCCGTCCCCCAGCCTGCATTTTGGCTGGCGGGGAGCCCACGGTCACCGTCAAGGGAGATGGCAAGGGGGGGCGTGCCCAGGAGCTGGCTCTGGCCGCGGCCATGGCCATCGACGGCCTTGACGGCGTTTCTCTCTTGTGCGCCGGAACGGATGGAACCGACGGTCCGACCGATGCGGCAGGCGCCTTTGCGGACGGAGCCACCTGCAGCCGTGCACGGCAGATTGGACTGGCACCGGCCGATCATCTGGCGCGAAACGACTCGTACCCGTTCTTTAAAGCCCTGGGGGATCTGTTCGTCTCCGGCCCCACGAGAACGAACGTCATGGACTTGGTCTGCATGCTGGTCGAACGGGGCTGAGCGGAGGTCCAAGGGAAATCGAGTCGGGAAGGCAGGACAGCACAATGCCAGACAACAGAATGCCCGGAATCCCGGTCGTCGTTCCGGCGAGAGCTCTGGGCCGGAATCCAAGACTCTCTTGAGAATACTGCTGAATCCGGGCTAGAAGCATGCCGGGATGACGCTCACGGTGTTTGCGAGCACTTGATTAGGGGGCGCTGCTGAGAGCGCTCCAGATTTTCAGAGGAAGCTGCCATGAATGTCTTCTCAACAATCAGGCTCCCCGATGAGCTTCGGGCCAAGATCGAAGCCGAGCATCAGCTCGAGATGCACCCCGAAGATCAGCCCATGGAGCGGGAGCGGCTGGTCGACGTCATCGGAAGCGTCGAGGGGCTCCTGTGCACCATTACCGACCGCATCGACGACAGTCTCATGGCGCGCGGGGAAAAGCTGAAGGTCATCGCCAACTTCGGGGTGGGGTTCGATCATATCGACGTGGCGGGTGCCACGCGACGGTCCATCCTGGTGACGAACACGCCGGGCGTCCTCACGGATGCGACGGCAGACCTTGCTTTCGCCCTGATCATGAGCCTCGCTCGCCGGGTCGTGGAAGGAGACCGGATGATCCGGGAGGGGCAGTTCAAGTACTGGGCGCCCTTTCACTTCCTGGGATCGCAGGTTGCCGGCAAGACCCTGGGAATCGTCGGGATGGGACGGATTGGTCAGGCGGTCGCCAAACGGGCGGCGGGCTTCGATATGCGGGTGCTCTATCACAGCCGCCATGCACTGGATGCGGAAACCGAGCGGGCACTCGGCGCATCGCGAGCTGCGCTGGACGACCTGCTGCGGAAATCGGACTTCGTGAGTCTCCACGTACCGCTCACGCCCGAAACGCGGCATCTCGTCGGCCAGCGAGAGCTGGCGATCATGAAGCCTTCGGCCTGCTTGATCAATACGGCTCGAGGCCCGGTCGTGGACGAGGCGGCGCTGGTCGAGGCCCTCAAGCAAGGAGTGATCCACGGGGCCGGGCTTGACGTCTACGAAAACGAGCCCGAGCTGACCCCTGGTCTTGCCGCCTTGGATAACGTCGTCCTGTTGCCGCACGTCGGGAGCGCCACGGTTGAGACCCGCACCCTGATGGCGTCCATGGCCGTGGAGAATCTGCTCGCCGGTCTCCGGGGAGAAAAGCCGCCCAATGGCCTCAATTGGCGCGACCCGGTCTCTGGAAGAGCGTGAAGCCCAGCATGCGAGACGATTCGTTTCTCGAAGCGCTGCGGCGCCCGCAGCCGGACCCCGGCGGAGGGTCCGCCGCAGCTCACGGGGCCCTGCTGGGGCTCGCTGTTCTGGAGAAGATCCTCCGCCTGGAGGGCTCGCGACACGCGGCAGACGGCGAAGCGGGGCAATCGTGGCGTGTGGCTTTGGTGCACCTGGAGAAGCTGAACGGGATCTTCCTGGAGCTGCGGGAGCGCGATGTGCGTGCCTATCAGGGACTGGCAGAGGAGATGGCCAAACGGGAGCGGGATTCCGAGGCGTTCGCCTTGGCAATCGAGGAGGCCATTGCCTGCCCCCATGCAATCATGCAGGGCTCACTGGAGGCCCTCGAACTGGTGAGGCAAGCCGGGAGCGAATGCAAGCGTCATCTTGGCGCTGACGCTCAAGTGGCGTGCGAGCGCATCGG
>CALBZH010000529.1 GCA_937889795.1 uncultured Syntrophobacteraceae bacterium
CATGCTCCACATATCCCCGCCTGCGGAACCCGCCTCAGCTTCCGACGCTTCTCGCTTCTCGGAATCTCCTACGCTTGAGAAAGCCAGTCCACGCTGGACCACCCCCTTCAGCACCTCAAAATCCAACGGCTTGGTCACGTAGTCGAAAGCCCCCGACTCAACCGCCTCTTTGGCGGTGCTGATAGAGGAGTAAGCAGTCATGACCACAACCGGGACAGGGGAGGCCATCTCGCGGATTCTCCTTGTTGCCTCCAATCCGTCCATTCCGGGCATGCGGATGTCCATGAGCACCAGTCCGACTCTGTTCGCTTGAACGAAGCTGAGCGCCTCAAGACCGTCTCCGGCTTCCTCCGCGCGGTAGCCCCACTCTTCCAGGAGCGTTGCGAGCATCAGCCGGTGCACCCGATCATCATCCACTATGAGCAGCAAGGGTGCGGATCCCTGTGCCATGTTCCTCGCCTCCGTGATTCTTTAGAGAAAACGAAGCCGTAAGAGCCGCTTTCTCTTTCTCTCCCAGTGGGGATAACCGGATCGTGAAGGTCGTCCCTGCACCAGGCGTGCTTTCAACCTCGATCTCTCCCCCGTGGGCCTCGACAAATTTGTGAACGTTGGCGAGCCCAAGCCCCACCCCTTGTGACTTTGTGGTAAAATAGGGGTCGAAGACTTGGGGCAAATGCTCCGCCGAGATGCCCGTTCCGGAATCAGAGACTGTAAGAAGAACCTCGCCGGAGCTCTCGAAAGCCTCGATCTTCAGTCTGCCGCCGTTCTCCATGGCATGGAGTGCATTGAGATAGAGGTTGAGAAGAATCTGGGCGAAGCGGTCCGGATCGGCCTCGATCTCGAGATCCTCGGGATGTACGGCAAACTCAACTTGCACCTGGTGATCCCGGGCGTCTTCCTCAACAAGTCGAATGGAGCTTCGGATAAGCTCGGCACAAGAAACTGCCCGCCGGTTGAGCTCCGTTGGCCGGGCAAAGTCGAGGAGGTCGGATACCACGCGGTTCAGCCTCTCAACTTCCTGTACCATGACGTCTGCGATCTGGCGGCTTCGATTGTCTTCCTTGAACCTGCCCGCGAGAATCGTCGCAAAGCCCTTGATGGAGCTCAAAGGATTTCTGATTTCATGCGCCACCCCCGCGGCAAGCCGCCCGAGGGAGGCAAGCCGTTCGCTCCGTCTGAGCTGTTCTTCCAGTTGCTTGATGTTGCTAATGTCCGTAAAGAGAAACACCTGACCGGCCTTCTCTCCGGCAGCGTCCCGAATGACAGCCGCGTTCACAAGCAGGGGAACCACCTCGCCTTCCTCGACGCGACAGCGGATTTCCTGCTCGACGACGGTCTCTTGCTTCTGGAGGCGGTCCGCAATGGAAACGAAGCACGGAAAATCCTGGATGTCTCCGGTCAAGCCTTCGGAGTGCTCAAACATGCCTCTGGCGGTTTCATTGGTTTTCTGGATCTGTCCGTTGAGATCGGTTGTGATCAAGCCCACGGGCATCTGATTGATGATGGTCGACGTCACGGCGCGGACTTCCTGGAGCGTGCGCCGTGCGTTGCGGTAGTGCTGCGCCCAAACCATCGAGAGCAGCCCCGCGGCGCCCACCAAAAACATGATTCCAAAAAGCAGGATCGTCTGCTGCAGATCCTGGTTAACCGCCTCTTGAAAGGGCGCCGGGTCCAGACCGACCACGATGAAAAGCCCTCTGTCCGCCTGGATCTGGTTCGAGGAGCACCAGATCTCCCAGTGGCCTCTGCCTCGCTGCCTGAACCACGGTTGGTAGGCACGGACGCCCTCGAATGCATTCTCCCCTCCACCGGAAAAGCGATGAGACGTCTCGCCCTGCGCAGGAGGGGTGAGCGAGAGACGTTTGCCCAGCTCGGACGGGTTGCTGTGAGCGATCACCTGTCCGGTGGAGCTCACCAGAGCCAGGGAGAGTACATCTTTCTGCTGGGCCGTTTCTTCCATGAGGAGCTGGAGCTGACGGTTGCCCCATCCCATGCCCATCATGCCCGTGCGGTTGCCGGCCTCAAGCGAGCGCATTAGCACCTCCGCCTGGGAGAGCAGGGCGCGGGTCATGAACTCCTTTTCCCTGTGAACATTTTTCACCGCCAAAACGAGAAGGATTCCCCCAAGAAGGCCCACCAAGCCGATGATCATCCAGGGCGAAATCCATGCCCATCGGAAGGGCTGGTCGGATCGTGAAGCATGTAAGAGCATGCCGTTACTCCTCTGTCGAATGGGAATGAAGCGTTCGAAGGTACCGCTTTGCAAAAGAGTAGCCATTACTGAGACTAAGGCAATCTTCAATAATCATTTCAATAATAGCAAGACAGTGCCTACCTCCTTCAGACCCGGGGATGGGGAAACGATTTGCTCCGGTCACCTTCAAGTGATTAAAATCTATCCAGGCACAAAATGACATGGA
>CALBZH010000530.1 GCA_937889795.1 uncultured Syntrophobacteraceae bacterium
GGCCCCACCCGGGACATCGTGAACATCACGCACGGCCCCATCGGCTGTGGGTTTTACAGCTGGCTGACCCGGCGCAACCAGACGCGCCCCGAAGGCCCCGACGACTGGAACTTCATGACCTACGCCTTCTCGACGGACATGCAGGAAGAAGACATCGTCTTCGGAGGCGAGAAGAAGCTGCGGGCCGCGATCCAGGAAGCGTACGACCTCTTCAAGCCCAAGGCCATCAGCATCTTCGCCACCTGTCCCGTGGGCCTCATCGGGGACGACGTCCACATGGTCGCCCGCGAGATGAAGGAAAAGCTCGGGATCAACGTCTTCGCGTTCAGCTGTGAAGGCTACAAGGGGGTCAGCCAGTCGGCCGGCCACCACATCGCCAACAACGGGATTTTCACCCACGTGGTGGGTCTCCATGACGAGAAGAAGCCGGGCAAATACCGCATCAACCTGCTCGGCGAGTACAACATCGGCGGGGATGCCTTCGAGATCGATCGCATCCTGGAGGACTGCGGCATCTCGGTCGTATCCACCTTCAGCGGCAACTCGACCTACGACCAGTTCGCCAACGCCCACACGGCGGATCTCAACACCATCATGTGCCACCGCTCCATCAACTATGTGGCCGAAATGATGGAGCAAAAATATGGGATTCCGTGGATCAAGATCAACTTCATTGGGGCGGAAGCCACGGCCAAGTCCCTGCGCAAGATCGCGGCGTACTTCGAAGACCAGGAGCTGATCGACAAGGTGGAGGAAGTCATCGCCCGCGAGATGCCCGAAGTTTCAATCGCCAGAGAGGACGTTAAATCCCGGTGCGAGGGGAAGACGGCCATGATGTTCGTCGGCGGGTCGCGTGCGCACCACTACCAGGAGCTTTTCCGGGAGATCGGCATGAAGACGATTGCGGCCGGCTACGAGTTCGCCCACCGCGACGACTATGAGGGCCGCAAGGTTCTCCCGAGCATCAAGGTCGACGCGGACAGCCGGAACATCGAGGAGCTCGAGGTGCAGCCGGACCCGAACCGCTATGCGCCCAGAAAGACCGAGGAAGCCATGGCCCGGCTCGCCGAGAAGGGATACCGGTTCAAGGACTACGACGGCATGATGCCGGACATGGGCGAAAAGACCCTCGTCGTCGACGACATCAGCCAGTGGGAATCCGAGCAGCTGATCGACCTATACAAGCCCGACATCTTCTGCGCGGGCATCAAGGAAAAGTTCGTGATCCAGAAGAGCGGCATTCCCATGAAGCAGCTCCACAGCTACGACTCGGGCGGCCCCTACGCCGGATTCAAAGGAGCCATCAACTTCTACCGGGAAATCGACCGCATGGTGAACAGCAAGATCTGGAGTTATCTCAAAGCCCCCTGGCAGGAAAGCCCGGAGCTCGCCGCCACTTACGGCTGCGATTAGTGGAGGAAAACCCCAATGCTGCTACGACACACTCCACGTGAAATCACGGAGCGCAAAGCGCTGAACATCAACCCGGCCAAGACCTGTCAGCCCATCGGGGCCATGTACGCGGCCCTGGGGATCCACGGGTGCCTGCCCCACAGCCACGGGTCGCAGGGATGCTGCGCCTATCACCGGAGCACCCTCACCCGGCACTACAAGGAGCCGGTCATGGCCGCAACCAGCTCGTTCACCGAAGGCGCGTCGGTCTTCGGCGGACAGGCCAACCTACTGCAGGCCATCGACAACATGTTCACGATCTACGACCCGGAAGTCATCGCCGTCCACACGACCTGTCTTTCGGAAACCATCGGCGACGACATCCCGCAGATCGTGAAGAAGGCGGAAGCCGACGGCAAGATTCCGCCCGGGAAGCTGGTCATCCACACCAACACCCCGAGCTACGTCGGCACCCACGTGACCGGCTTCGCCAACATGACGCGCTCCATGGTCGATTACCTGGCGACGTCGACCGGCACGAAGCTGCACCAGGTGAACCTCATCCCGGGCTTCGTCGAGCCCTCGGACATGGAGGAGATTAAAAGACTTGCGACCGAAATGGGCATCCCGTCGGTCCTCTTTCCGGACACGAGCAACGTCATGAACCGGCCTCAGACTGGACGGTTCGAGATGTATCCCAAAGGCGGCGTCACCCTGGATGCGCTCCGGAGCACCGGCGACAGCATGGGCACCATCGCTCTCGGCAAGCTGGCCTCGGGACCTGCCGCCCGCGCCCTGGACAGCAAGTGCAAGGTCCACTGCGAGATCCTGGATCTGCCCATCGGGATCCACAAGACGGACGAATTCATCGACGCCCTCCGCAAGATGGCCGGCGTCAACGTCCCGGAATCCATCAACATCGAGCGAGGGCGGGCTCTCGACGTCATCACGGACATGCACCAGTACTTTTTCCACAAGAAGGTTGGCCTCGTGGGCGATCCCGACCAGCTGCTCTCGCTCACCGAATTCCTGGTCTCCATCGACATGTG
>CALBZH010000531.1 GCA_937889795.1 uncultured Syntrophobacteraceae bacterium
GATATCCACTCGTGACTGGAGTTCAGACGTGTGCTCTTCCGATCTCCCTTTGATTCCCCCCTCAAGGGGGGTTGGGGGGGGTGTTCTCTTGCCAGGCGTAACTTCTTTGACGGAGCTGTAGCCGGATGAAACGGGATCGGCTGCGGCAGCGGCAAGCCGGGGGCACGAAAGCGGCATCACGTAACCTCCTGAGCCCACGCTTGGCGAGAACCTTCCGGGAACAAAACCTCCCCCGGGCAGCCAGGGCCGGGGCCATTCGGTTCCCGCCAAGAAATCGCGTCGTCGCTTTCACACGTTTTCGGTTGACATGGCACATGCTTTGCCCGCTTGATGGGCATGGAGAATGCTCCGGGCAGGGATTTCAGCACGTTCCGGGAGAACAGAGCCATGAGTGGACGCAAAGAGAAGGCCGCAAACGGGGCGAAGCAATCGGCCCACCGACCGAAAGAGCAGACTCCGCCCTGCGCCGTGGACGAGAGCCTGGAGTTTCACAAGTTCGTCATCGCCAGCATTCCCCTGGCGGTCGTCACCATGGACTCCGAGTACAGGATCACCGGGTTCAATCCCAGGGCGGAGGAGCTCACGGGCTACACGGCCGATGTGGCCATCGGACGACCTTGTCGGGAGATCCTGAGGTCCGCCTTGTGCGATGATGGATGTCCTCTGAAGGCCGTCCAGGACCGTCGAGACGGTTTCGTGACCACGCGCTCGACCGTACAGAACCGGCGCGGTCAGATTATCTCGGTCAGCATCAGCACCGCTGCCCTGTTCGATGACGAAGGCAAGTGCCTGGGCGCCGTCGAGGCCATCGCGGACATCTCCGAAAGGGTGGCCATGGAGCGGGAGCGCTCCAACTTCATCTCCATGCTGGCGCACGACATGCGGTCATCGTTGACGGGCATCCATGGACTTGGGCTCCGTTTGCTGCGCAAACCCGCAGACATGGACGAAGAGAAAGCGCGGAAGCATCTTGAGATCATCACGAAGGAAGCCGGAAAGCTGGAAGCGGTGGTCGACGACCTGCTGGAGCTCTCACGGATCGAGACCGGGCGCCTGAAACTGAGCATGACCGCCGTTTCGCTGGATAAGGAGCTGGAGGAGATTTTCGAGACATTCAAGGAAAAGGCGGCTCAGCAGTCCATCCAACTGGAGCTTCTCGTGGGCGACATCCTCCCCATGATCGAGGCGGACGCGAACCGGCTCCGACGTGTCTTTGTCAATCTGCTCGACAACGCCATCAAATTCTCGCGCAAGAACGGCAGGATTGTGATCAGCACTCAGGAGACGGATCGCGAGGTCATGGTTGCGATCACAGACTCGGGGACTGGCATTCCAGCGGAAGATCTGCCCTACATCTTTGACATCTTCCATCGGGCAAAAGCGGCGCTCGGGCGCGAAGGCTACGGGCTGGGGCTTGCAACGGTGAAGGCGATCGTCGAGGGCCATGGCGGGCGCATCATGGTATCGAGTGAGCCCGACGTCGGATCGACTTTCACCGTCTTCCTGCCCAAGGAATCACCGGTCAAGGATGCCTGAAGGGCTCACGGGGGCGGCGCCAGTGAGGCGGAAAGCTCATCGAGATCCACGGCATCCGTGAGCCAGACGTCGACACCAGCGCTCTCGAGGGCGTAGCCGGGTCCCTTTCCCTTGAGCGGCTCCCGCACACGGACCTGATCCGTTTTTCGCTCGACCAGCCACTCGGCAACCCGTACGCCTTTGCCTTTGGGAACGGAAGCAGCCGGATTGACCAGGACTTCGCGACCCTCCACCTCCCCCGTTTCGACGTCGAGCCACAGGAAGGCAAAGAAGGGGGCCTCCCCGAAATGAGTGCTGAGGCGACCATGCAGGTCTGCTAGCGGGACGGCCACGAGGACATGCGTGGGGATGCAGGGCTCCGCGTGGATCAGAATCCGCTCCACATGGGGCACCTCCTGGCGTATCAGAGCCTCGATCTCATCGCTGATCCGATGGGCCTTTCTCAAGTCGTCGGTCTTCAAGGTCAGAGCGGTTTCAACAAAGCGAAACCGCCCCGCGTTCCGCCCTGCCAGGAAACGGATCTCCCGTACAAGGGGATGTGAGACCAGAATCGACTGGATACGGCTCATCGTCTCGCTGTCCAGGGACGCGTCCAGCAGCACCCGCATGCCATCGCGAAAGAGCTCGATGCTGGCGTAAAGGATGAAGAGCAGGACGATTCCCGCAGCCACCCGATCCACGCGATATCCGAAGCGATTTGAGACCAGGGCCGCCAGGACAACCAGCGAGGAGAGCACGTCCACCTGTCGATGCCGCGCTTCCGCCAGGATGCTCGGGGAGTGTGTCCGCCTCCCGACTCGCGCCGCAAACCAGGCAAGCAGAGCGCAAAGGATCACCCCAGCCAAGGCGCCGCCCAAAACATGCCACGTCACGTGCGGCACATACGCGGGTGTCTCGAGGGCCTTCCGAGCGATTTGAGCTCCCGCGATCAGGATGAGCACCGCAACCACAACGGACATCAGGTTCTCGACCTTGTAAAGGCCGTAGGGGAACAGACGGGTCTTCCTGCTGGAAAGCCCCAGTCCGATCCAGATCATGAGCGACGCAACCGAGTCGGCCGCCGAATCCAGGGAATCCGCCATGAGGGCGAGACTCTCCGACATGTTCGCAAGCACACCTTTCAGCCCGGCAAGCAGAAGGCTCACCACAAAGGCGCCAAGTGCAACCCGCTTCATCGCGCGCAGCTCCGCGTCGTCATCGGGCGCGACAGCCGCAGGGTGCGGCTCGTGAAGGTCGCCTCGCGCCGGGATAAGCCTGTGATCGGTTTCTGTGCTCATGCGCTCTCCTGTACTCAGAATCCTCTCACCCGACCGAAAAAGACAACCGCTTCAGATCCACTGCCTGAACAACCAAAACCATCGAGCGATCTTCATGCCAGATTCGACGCGTGCCCCTCAAGAATGCTGGTGCCGCCGCTCTGGGCTCGAACTGCAGCGTCCGTGTCAATCGTGCCTCTGCTTGAGACCAGAAGCCAGACACACCACCCGTTGGCTGCCAGTCGCTTCCTACGGCGGCCATCCGCGCCCCGAAGCCAACCCGAAGAGACCATGCCAGCCTCAAGGGGCTCCCGCTGTTCTTTTATGTTGGGCATTGCGGTTTGAGGAAATGCCGTTTGCTGGTGCTGGAGCCGACTTTTCAAGATTGGGCGCGCAGGTTCGAGGCAATCAAGCCGAGTGCAGGGCGATGCGGTTTGTTCCCGTTTCCGGGATCTGAGGGGCTATTTCGCCCCTTGACATTCGCTTCCTCTCGCGCGTCTTCGTCTCAACAGACTGCTTCTGATCGGAATATCCAAGAACAAGACGGAATGGCACCCCCCTTGCTCCATCACGAGGTCAGCATCAAAGGATCCAGACATCGAGCCATCCATCGGGATGAAAGGAGAATCGACCATGAAAGTCGCCATCACCGCAGAACAGCCTCGAATGGACAGTATGATGGACAGTCGTTTCGGGAGGTGCGCTTACTTCATTATCGCCGAGACCGAGACTCAGGATTGGGAAGCCTTGGAAAACCGGGATGCAGCCCTGTCTTCGGGCGCCGGAATCGCCGCGGCTCAACTCGTTGTGAACAAGGGGGCAAAGGCCGTCCTGACGGGTCACGTCGGCCCCAAGGCTGCCCAGGTTCTGAACGCAGCCGGTGTCCAGATTGTTTCAGTTCCTGATGGGACGGTTCGTCAGAAGCTAGAAGATTTCAGGGCAGGACGGGATCAGCCCGACAGACAGGCCTCTGAAGATCCATCGACCACGGGATGGGGGCCCGGGCAAGGGCGGGGACAAGGGCGAGGCGGCTGCGGCAGGGGCATGGGCAGAGGGATGGGCGGCGG
>CALBZH010000532.1 GCA_937889795.1 uncultured Syntrophobacteraceae bacterium
ACGTAGTGCCTCGATAATGAACTGCTCGGTGTGGCTGCTGATCTCCAGGGTTTTGAACGCAGCGACGGTTACCTCCGTTATTGCGCTTGCATCAGGTTCTGTTTCGCTCCTGATCATGATCTTCGGGTTCATGTGCTTCGTGTTCCTTCCTACGGTCAGGTGAACTAAATCACATCAGACTTGAGGGATCCGGCGGCCGGGCTCTATGGTATACTGTTAGGAGTTCCACCAGATCACCCTTGCCCCGGTAAACGATGCGATAGACAGGTTGACTGTCTTTGTGGGAGGAGATGTTCAACGCGATTCCTTACGACGTGCCATAAACTGGATGAGGTCACGCACGACTTCATCTGCTGCGGCATCTGTAGCAAGCTCCGATGCTCGTATTTGGCTGACTTCTACACCTTCATATGTCAGCGGAACAAGCCGCTTGTCCGCCTCTGCGGGAAGTTCCCTGTGAAAACTGTCTCCGTCCACCTCTATAACAAACGTCAGCCCTTTATAAACGACAATAAAGTCCGGCTCGATGCGGTTATATTGCTTACCGATTCTAACGAATACCGGCAGTGGAGACACCGCCAGCTGAGCTCGCGACATTGCCTCAAAGAGCGTGATTTCGGCCTTGGAACGAAAGAGCAAGCCCCGATGTTGCTTTGCAGCGATATTGTCGCTCCGAACCCGCCCTTGATTGGTAACTCCTTCGCCCTTAATAAATCGCACAGCTTCTTCACGCCAGCCGTCATTAGCGGAAGTCACTTTTGGTGTGAGAACCACGCAGCCGATTGAGTCCTGAGGAGTGGAAGCGAAAAAGGGGCTTACAACTTCTGCTATTGCCTCTTCAGCTGCATTTCGCTCATTCTCATTCAACGCATAGAAGATGTGTGCTGGTAATGAGATTATCAGACGCCAGGTATCATAATCTGTGTCCCAAGGCTGGAAGCGACACTCACCTTCTACGATGGCCGCGATAGCACGTGCATCACCACGGACCTTCAGCCCCTCTACAACCGAGGCCAAGAAGACTTCTAAGGGGAACGGACGCTGATTCACAACGATTCCTTTCAATGACGGCTATATGTGGCCACTCTAACGCCAAAGATCAGCGGTGGCGGGCCAAGGGGCAAGAAGAGAAAGAAAAGAGCGTCCCCCACCATCAATGCTGTTGACTTAAGACCGAGTAGCTGATGGCATTATTGCTAAGCCACTGAAATAGAAAGAAATTCATTGCAAATGCACCCCATTCGTGAGATACTTTATCTTGTCGGAAGAAGGCAAGAACGGGTGCATCGTAAACAAATAAAATTACAGAGGAGTTGATCAAGATGGCACAGACCCTGCTCTGAAGATTCATGCCAACTCGCCAATGTCATCCCATCTTTTCTGAACCTTATCCCGAAAAACATTGCCGACCATGACAAGCGGCTGCCACAGGATTTTACCCGCGATCGCAAGCTTCCTTTCCCCAAGCTCATTGCCTTCATTCTCTCCCTGACTGCGAGCGGAAAAAGCAAGGGGGTTGACATCAAGTCGGGCGATTTTTTCCATGATTCCCTTCGCAATGGATTATGGCCCGATGCCGAGCCAGTGCACCGAAGCGCCCTCACCAAGGCTAGAAGGAAGGTTCCCTGGACGATCTTTCGAGATCTCTTGCCGCAAGCCGTTGATTTGGCTTACAGCCTTTTCCCTCGTGATCCCTCCCATCTTTGGCATGGAATGAGGGTCATTGCCTTTGATGGATCCAAATACGATCTGCCCGCAACCCCTGAGATCCGAAAGGAATTCGACCCGCAAAGCGGCTTTGAGTTTGAGGGCAGAGGCCACTATCCGCAGTGTCTGGTAACGACCGCCTATGACGTCTTTGGCCATTTTCCCGTAGCAAGAAGCATCGTGAGCCATCATGGCTCCGAGCGGGAAGAGGCTCGGCAGCTCTTGCCCTTCATTCCTCCAAGATCGGTTTTGCTCTTCGATCGCGGATACCCCAGCTACGAGCTCATTCGCCATCTGAGAGAGAACCACAAAAGGGGCTACTATCTCTTTCGCTGTCCCGCCGAATCCACCTTCCCGGCCATTGAAGCCTTTGTTCGAAGTGGACTGGCGGAAGACTACATCTCCATCACCCCCTCCAACAACTTTCTCAGGGGACTCAGCGGCAAGCAGCGCAAAAGAGCCAAAGGCATTCAGCTCAGGGCGATCCGGCTCGTCAGCCCTGACGGAACCGTCTCGGTGCTTCTCACCAATTTGTTAAACCAGAGCGCCTTCTCGAGACAAGAGATCATCGATCTCTATTTCCGCCGCTGGGCGATCGAGGACCACTATCGCACCGAAAAGGTCGTGCTCGAGATCGAGCAGTTTCATGGCAAAACTCCCAACAGCATCCGCCAGGAGCTCTTTGCCATCGTCATCATGTCCGTCATTGCAAGAACCCTGATGGCCGTGGCCTCGAAAGTTCTTGGACCCAAAAAGGCCGAGTTTCAGTTCAAGAACGCCGTCATGACCCTGGCCAAGGAAGCTGCCGTGCTCGTTCCCGATGATCCGGAGAAGGCTCTTGAGAGCTTCGCCCATATCCTTCGGGAGATCAAACGAGTTCGGTACTACAGACCGAAGTCACCCAGGCCCTCACAGCCCAGAGTCACCAAAAGACCTCCCAACAAATGGTGCTCCGGGAGGCGGGAGAAGCTCAAGAATGCTTAAGTCAACAGCATTGGGTGTGGGGGTTGGGGGAGAAAAGCCCCCAATGGTGTTGACTTAACGTCATCCCGGTGAAAACCGGGGTCCAGAAAGTCTTCATTTTCCTGGATTCCGGCTTTCGC
>CALBZH010000533.1 GCA_937889795.1 uncultured Syntrophobacteraceae bacterium
ACCCTCTGGAACATTTTATGATCAAGCCGCTTGAAGGTGTCGATCCCGGCAGCGAGTTCACAGGCTGCAATCCCCAGCTCCTGCGGGACTCCTCATGCTGTAAAGCCTAACGTGCTGATCAACGGCGGCTGAATTGCGTCCGGTGGCGCGGTTTGATATGCCGTTTTCTTGTTGGTCAAATAGGCTCCTCATGTCATACGGGTTAGTTCATTCTGTTCTATCGTGGGAACGGCTCCTTTTCATCAGGAAATAGCCTGCGGTCAACGCAAGAACAATGCAGCCGATTCCAATCAGGCTCAGACTGTCAATCTCCTTCACATCTAAGATAATCACCTTACGGGCAATCGCGATGATCGCCACCGAGAGAACAACCTCGTAATGGGGTTGATCTTGGGTCAAATAGGTTTTCATTATTGTCTCAAGAAGTTCGATACCAATCAAAACCAACATAAAGAGACCAAATATATCTAGCAACTGACCGACGCTGAGAAATATATATGGAGGACTTGTTATATCTTTAACAATAAGCCAGCCAAGATCAAGCGTAGCAAGCCCGAGAACAATGGCCATCATAATCATGAGGGCTTGGATCATCACCCGTTCAAGTTTCTTTAGAACTTTGAACATCTTGTTGTTATCCCCCGAACAAGAAGACCGTTGCTGCCTTATCGATGTGTAATCGACTCATGATTTTACGCGTAAAACTGATTGAACAGGTCTGTTCATATCCGGGACGAAGGGGAGTGCCCGAGCAACAGAGAGGAAAGAGAGCTCCGTTATACCGGTGCTCGATGAGAGGTCCCTTTCCCCATCGTCCTGATTTCTTAATATATTTTAGGTGTAGGGTCCTTGCAAGCGATTCTCTTCAGGGTGCATGTGTCTTTCTGTTAATACCGCAAATTGCAAGGATGGCAAAAGACTGGAGAGCTCCGCATGCGTTCTATTCCCCCGGAAAGCAAGCAGGATTCATGACTCATCTGAGACAGACGATGGCTCCAGACTACAGACATCTTTTGTTGTTACGCTTGGATAAAGCAGACTGGCAGGGGCCTCATAACGCCGAGCGGATCACTGAACGCAGGTATTCTGTATGCTTGGGAACTTACCTCTTGAGCAACAGAAGGATTCCAAAGGAATCTGTCGCAGCCGTTGGCATGGACACGACCGGTTTGTTGTTGTAGGATTACATCATCAACATATCATTCAGGCAGGCGATTTGGAGGGAAATATGGAGCCGATTGTGGATCGCAAGGTGTTCAGGGATTTAAGCTATGGACTGTACATCGTTACATCCAGAGATGGCGACAGGTTGAATGGCCAAATCATCAACACCGCCATTCAGGTGACGTCAGACCCCCCACGAGTGGCCGTAATCATCAACAAGAAAAATCTCACCCATGATTTCATCGACAAGAGCAAAGTGTTTGCCATATCTGTTCTCGATGAAGAAGCCCCCATGACATTTATAGGGCTTTTCGGGTTTAGATCGGGTAGAGACATTGACAAGCTGTCCAAGACTCAGTTCAGAGAAGGCATTACGCAATGCCCAGTTCTAATGGAGCATACTCTTTCGGTGCTGGAGGCAAAGGTTACGGACCAGATAGATCTTGGCAGTCACACCATCTTCATAGGGGAAACCGTCCATTCAGAGGTCCTTCGAGATGGTCGTCCGATGACATACAATTACTATCATCAGACTCTGAAGGGAAAGTCACCACCTACCGCTCCCACTTTTGAGCCTGTGAAGTAGCAGCATCTTAGAGACTTCAAAGGCTCACACGGTCAACACGTCCCGATCATTTTTCGTCAATTCTCATCCGCCCGCTCGGATTTCAAGTAGACAAGGAAACAACGAATCAAAAAGGTAAGCAAAAGGTCTCGGACGGCACTCTGGCACAGCTTTCATCGGAGCTCGAACCGGTAGCCTGCGGTGGGACGGGGAGAAGCAGGAGCGGCAGCCCTCCATTTGTTCCCTCTCTCGCTTCGACACTTCAAATACCGATTCTGTGAGAGGACCCAATGCTTGTCATTATGATCAGTTTTGCGTTTGGCTTTGGACTTGCCCTGGCCCGGCTTGGACTGCCGCCCATGGTCGGATTTCTGTTGGCTGGGTTCGCCTATCACATGGCCGGCTTGGCCAAGCCCCAAGGCCTGGATCTGATTGCCGACCTTGGCATCATTCTGTTGTTGTTCTCCATCGGTCTGAAGCTCGACGTCCGTGGTTTGCTCAAGGCGGAGATTTGGGCCAGCACCACGGCCCAGATGCTGATCACGACCGCCCTGATGTGCGGTTTTTTGCTGATGGGCCAGCAGATGTTCCCCATACCACTCATGGAAATGTCTTTGCAGACCTCGCTGGTGCTGGGTTTTGCCTTTGCCTTTTCCAGTACGGTGTTTGCGGTCAAGGTTCTGGAGGAAAAAGGGGATCAGACGGCTTTTTACGGCAGGATTGCCATCGGCATTCTGGTGATGCAGGACCTGTTTGCCGTTCTCTTCCTGAGCGTCTCCACGGGAAAAGTCCCAAGTGTCTTTGCTTTAAGCGTTCTGGCCCTGCCACTGCTGCGGCCATTGTTCTTTCGTTTGCTGGACCTTGCGGGACGAGGCGAGCTATTCATCCTCTGCGGCCTGTTCATGGCTTTGGGCGTGGGCGCGGAGGGTTTTGCCCTGGTCGGTCTGAAATCGGACCTGGGCGCACTCGTGGTAGGTGTGCTCATTGCCAGCCATCCTCGCGCATCGGAATTGTCCAAGGCCTTGTTCGGCTTCAAGGAATTGATGCTGGTGGGCTTTTTTCTCTCCATCGGCATGAAAGGGCTCCCAACAACGGACATGCTCGTGGCTATGGTTCTGTTCTGCCTGGTATTGCCCTTCAAGACCGCCATCTATCACTTCATTGTCAACCAATTCGGGCTGCGGGCGCGCACGAGCCTGTTTGCCGCTCTGTCATTGACCAATTACTCCGAGTTCGGGTTGATCGTGACGGCGATTGCCGCTGATCAGGGTCTTTTGTCGGCGGACTGGCTTCTGGTTATGGCAATGACCATTAGTGCGAGCTTTGCGATTTCCGCACCCTTGAGCACCAATTCCGAGTCTGTCTATCACCGAATGTCCGGGAGGCTGCGCCGCTTTGAGCGCAAGTTTTGCCATCCCTTCGACTCACCGATTGACCTTGGTTCCGCAAAGGCTGTTGTCATGGGAATGGGCCGGATCGGCTCCGGGGCCTATGATGAACTGCAGAAGATATACGGCAAGAAGATTTGCGGTGTGGAACATACCCCGGAGCGGGTGGATCTGAACCGTGGCCAAGGACGGAACGTGATTCTGGGCGATGCCTGCGACAGGGAGTTTTGGTTGAAGCTGCGTCAAGATATCCAACTTGAATTGATCATCCTCGCCATGCCCAATCACCATGGCAACACCTTCGCGGCTCACCAGCTGCGCAATTTGACCTTTGACTGCCAGGTGGCGGCCATTGTGCGCTATCCCGAAGAGGCTGAAGAGCTTTCGGCTCTCGGAGTCTGCACCGCCTACAACATGTATGAGCAGGCAGGGGCTGGTTTAGTACGCACTGCCCTGGAAGGTTGTCGGGTGATGAAGAAGAACTAGTCAACTTTTGCAGATCACACCCCAATGGCAACCCTGCGCAGTGATTGCCGGGGCCGTATTTTTTCAACTTGTGCCCCCGACCAGGAAACCCGCTTTAATCATGCCCCTGCACCAATAAATACTCCCAAGCCTGTCGAACGAATCTTAGTTGATGGGTTTCTCAGAAAGTGCTGAATGCTTGTGTGTTCAGGTTCAAGCAGGGCAGAGATTCCTGTTGCGAGAGAGGCTGGTTGCTGGACCATCTGCATCCTGACTCCGCATAATTGCGTTTACGCAGAGCTTGGCATCAACGCAAAGACCGGCTCTTTGCTGAACATCCCAACGGCTCCTGCGCCGCAGCCACGCTCTTCAGTCTCAATGAAACCGCCCAGGCCTGCGGGCTGGATTCCTGTCGATATCTGCTCCCGCTGTTTGAACGACTGCGCTTTTGCCAGAATGAGGCAGCCCTCAAGGGACTTTTTCCCTCACCCTCAGTCATTGGCTCCGGAGAAAATGGACCTTAGAAGGCTTCTCGAGGCTTCCAGGTATCCCAAGGCCGGGTGGGGCTCCCGGATTCATCCGTGGCTGCGAGGCTCTGCTTTCCGGGCTCCCATCCGCACGGCATTAAACGTCCGGTGGCCTGGTGTTGCTGGAGGGCCCTCAGCTGCCGGAGGATTTCCGTCACGCTGCGTCCCAAAGGAGCGGCCACGACTTCCAGGGATTGAATGATCCCGTTCGGGTCGATGATGAAATGGCTGCGAAGCTGTCGCTTCGCCTCGGCGTCATAGACGCCGTATGCCGAGCCGATCTTGCCGT
The DNA here is from genome assembly GCA_937889795.1 of uncultured Syntrophobacteraceae bacterium. Classification (GTDB taxonomy): domain Bacteria; phylum Desulfobacterota; class Syntrophobacteria; order Syntrophobacterales; family Syntrophobacteraceae; genus CALBZH01. Next base: position 4,399 of record CALBZH010000533.1, read on the forward strand.
CGGGATCCGACACGATGGGAAATCGGACGCCGCCGGGCACCATGCTGGACAGACACTGCGCCTGGAAAGCCTCGTGGCTTTCCAGGGTGTCGGTGCTCACCGCCAGGACCTCGGTGCCGAGCTCCATGAGCGCTGGGTACTTGACCGCCAGGGCCGCGATTTCAGTCGGACACACGCATGTGAAATCGCCGGGATAGAAAAACAGGATGATCCACAGCCCCCGGAGCTCGTCGAGGTCCACGCGTACGCGCAGAGCGCCATGAAACGCCGGGGCCTCAAAATGCGGTGCGTGCTCGCCGACACAAGGGATTCGGTTCATGGTGGCTTCCCCCCTTTCTCCAATGCCGTCCGGCTGCCTACTCAGGGCTTCCTGGACGCGGCAGGTGCGCCCCTGTCGGGTCCCGATTTGCCCATCCTGGGTCGCGGATCCTCATCACGGCTTTCCTGCGACCCCGCCACGGGACGCCGGCGCCGGCGTCAAGGCGGATCGGTCTTCGATATAGACGTCCATCAGCTGGCCGGGAAACACGGTAAGGGCATCCCCCTTGAAACTGTAGACGACCTGCATCACCCGGGTGTCAACCCGCTCCGTACTCTCTCCCGTCAGGGACCTCTTGGGGACGACGTATGTTTCGATGTACTCGAACTGCAGCGAGGTCCTCAGGGCCGGATTGCCCCTGACAAAGGCGACCGCCGGGGCTGTCTCGCTGAAACGCCAGGCGTCGTTTTCGTCAATATCCACCCGCACATGAAGGCGCTCCAGATTGCCCAGCAGGATGAGGGGCTCGGCGGTCACGCCGCTGGGAGCGTACTCCCCGGGCCGGATGTTGACCTGAAGAATCTGACCTTCGATGGGAGCCCTAACCGTCAGGAGATCGAGATCCACCCGGGTCGCGTTGAGCTCGGCGGTCGCGATGGCCATTCGAGCCTCCGCCGCCTTCACGGCATACTGACGTTTTTTAAGGTCTTCGATGCCGATCGCGCCCGGGATCCGCACTTTCTCGGCGATCCGCAGCTGGGCCCTGAGATCCTGGAGGCTGGCCTCGGCTTCAAGCACGCGCGCCTCGCGCACCGCCAGGTCCGCACGGGTTGCCCGGTCATCGATGAAAAACAGAGGATCGCCGGCTTTGACCCGCTGGCCGACGTCCACGTATACCCGGGCCACGATTCCAGGAAGATGGGTGCCGACGGAGATGTTGCGCGTGCTGGCCTCCACAATGCCGGCGCCGGAAATCCGGTTGGGAAATTCCACCCTGGGTGGATCCGCCACGGGCTGCGAATAGACGATGTGTTTGGAGGCTTGGCGCACCATCCAGAGCGCGAAAAAGAACCCGAGAACGGCCAGGACAGGAAGGACGACTCTTCTGATCATCATGCCTCCTAGGACGTCGCCACCTGGGGTTCGACCAGAGTGATCCTGCCGTCATCCATCCGGGCGATGCGGTCCGCAAAACTGAAGATCCTGTTGTCGTGGGTCACAATCAACAAGGCCCTCTCCGCGGAGAGAGCGCTGCGCCGAAGGACGCCCATCACCAGCCTGCCCGTGTCGGCATCAAGGGCGCTCGTCGGTTCGTCACAAACGATGAGACGGGGGTTGTTCACGAGAGCCCGGGCAATGGCCACCCGCTGCTGCTGGCCGCCCGAGAGGGCCTGGGGGAACGCCCCCGCTTTCTCCGAGAGTCCAACGGCCTCGAGGACCTCGCGCGCACGCCGGAGCGCCGCGCTCCGGCGGCTTCCAAGAATCAGGAGCGGGATGGCGACATTTTCCGCAACCGTAAGGGTTGGGATCAGATTGTAGGTCTGGAAGACAAAACCAATGTTGGCCCCTCGAAAGCGGGTCTTGTCGATCTGGCTCATGGCGCTCAGGGATCGGCCAAAGAGGGTGACATCGCCCTCATCGTGGTCCAGGATGGCCGCAACCACGGATATGAGGGTCGTCTTGCCGCAACCCGAGGGTCCCACGAGCATAAGCAGCTCCCCGAGGCGCACCTCCAGGTCTACGCCGCGCAGGGCCGGGACCCGGGACGAGCCGGTGCCGTAGGACTTGGTGACATCGCGAAGGGTTACGGCCGCTCCGTTGTCTGCCATGGGCTCCCTACATCTTGAAAACGATGGCTGGCTCGAGTTTCATGACCTTGCGGATGCTGATCAGGGCCGAGAAGATGACAATGACGGTGATGGCGGCTCCCGCAAGGATCAGGATCTCCGGGATGAGCCGGAAGGCCAGCTGCGTGCCACCCATGAGGTAGCCGAACAGAGCAGCGCCGCCGACGCCCAGCCCAAAACCCTGGACCCCTACCACGAGGGCCTGCAGCACAATCATGCGCAACAGCACCGCGTTGGTCGTTCCCATGGCTTTGAGGGTCCCGAAGTAGCGCAGGTTCTCCAGCGTGAAGTTGTAAAACGTCTGGCCCGCGATGGCCGTCCCGATGAAGAAGCCCAGCATGACGGCAATCCCGAAATTGATCGGGATCCCGGTGTTTTTCATGTAGAAGTCGAACGAGAGCTTCTTGAACTCCTGGGCCGTGTAGGCCGCCAGCCCCGTGCTAAGAGCGATCTTCCGGGCCAGCTCCCCAGGGTCCAGGCCTTCGGCTGCCTTGACGAGAATGAAGGAGAGGAGCTTCCGCTCACGCGGAGCGAATGTGGTGG
>CALBZH010000534.1 GCA_937889795.1 uncultured Syntrophobacteraceae bacterium
GAGATATCCACTCGTGACTGGAGTTCAGACGTGTGCTCTTCCGATCTACCTTCCCCTCGACTCGGCTTTCATCCAGCTGGGCTACGAACTGGGCGGTCAGGTCTTCCTTGGCCAGGTCGAGCCGGGCCGACCCTTCAAGCTTGGTGTCCACCGGGCTCTTGGGCAGGGAAGGATCGATAACGTTCACCGCCAGGGTGAGCTGAGGGATTTCGACCTGCTTGGCCTCCGCGTTGCCGGTCACTTTCGAGGTCAGCTTGGCCTTGATTGAGCGCCCGCTCCCCTCGACGCTCACTTCGGCTTCCAAAGGCCCCATCGAGAACGTCTGGCGGGTGCCTTCGATCCCGGGGATTTTCATCTGCACGGCCGTGGTCTGTCTATCATTTTTCGAGGTCATATCGAGGCGGATCGTCTCGCCGCTGATTTTGTCCCGAGTCACGGCGAGCTTTGGGACATCGAGCTTGAGCTTGAAATCGCCGTCCGGTCGCTTCCCCGATGCGCTGACATCGAGCTTGGAGATCAAGATCTCCGACGTCGCTCCCGAAACGTCAATATCGCCCTGGGCGACGGTGTCCATGCCGGTTACGCCGGGACAGCTGCCCTTAACGGTCAGATCGAGGCCTTTCAATCGAACATGCTGCTTTGACGCCTCGAACAGGAAATCCGTCTTCCCGGTCACGGTCACATCCAAGGCAGGCTGATCGGCCTTGAGGGCGAATGCGATGCGAATGGAGCCCGGTGCTCCGTCGGCGATGCGTCCCGTCCTGATCTGGACATTCGAAAGGGCATAGTGCTTGTTCTCGGCTTCGTCCAGGTAATCGATCGTTGCCCCATCCAGCTCGACAGCCACAATCTCAATGGCTGCGGTGGACGGTGGCGTTTGGGATGGCTTCGGGGGGGTGGGCTTCCCTTCGCCGCCGGGAGGCGGCTCCGCCGTCTTCGCGGTCTCGGTACCGCCCGCCCCGACGAGGTCTTCAAAGTTGAGCTTGCCTTCTTTCGAGCGTACCACGTGCGCAACCACTCCCTTGAGCTCCATGCGCTTGATCTCCACCCGCTTGGACAGCAGCGGGAGGAGGCGGACGGAAGCCCGTACGACTTCGGCCTGCACGAAGATCTGATCCGAATTCGGCTCCGAGAGGGAGGCTCGGGACACAGACAGCGCGAGCCGCGGGAAAACGGACAGATGAATATCGCCTTCGAGGCGAAGGGTCCGATGGGTGGCGCTCTTTACGGCATCAACCACGACCTGTTTGTATTGGCCGGCATCGAAGGTGGCGACGACATACCCGACGGCCGCGCCGATGATCAGAAGAGACACTCCCAGTACCGCGAAAACGATTTTTACCACCTTGCCCATGCCAGCCTCCCTTCCTCCTGGTCCTCTTTATGGAATGGTGCTCCAGATAGGACCGGCGTACAATCAGGATCCGTGGTGGACGTTGATCCGCTTACCCACAGAACGGCGTCCAGAGCGCGATTTCCGGTGCGTTGCCCGATGTGATCCACGGACATCGCTCCTCGATCTCTTCCAGCCGCCGTTTCAAGTAATATTCTCTCAGTCGATGGGCCTCGTTCTCGGGATCTGAACGGAGTGCGGTTTCTGCGTCGCGCAGGAGTGTCCTGAGCTCGAGGTACTCCATCTCGAGATGCTGGTATTCTTTGTGGAAGCTTGAAAGTCGCTCCATCTGCCATTCAACATCCAGATAATCGACGGGAGTCGTCATGAGCCTCTCCTTCCACGATCCGACAGCCTTCGTCGAAGATCCTGGAGGTTAGCGCAGTGAATGCCATCCTTGTCTGCGAGAAAGGACTTGGACCGTCCGACCGCGAACTGGAGCTTTGTTAGGCACCTGAGGAGCAGTTTAGCGGCAGAGCGGACCCAGTCCAAGGAAAATGTGGATTCTGTTGTCTTGGGATGAAGGAACGACTTGCTCCATCCCGTCGTAGTGTATAGAGAATGCCTGGATCTCGACAACCCTGAATGCGAATTCGTTCGGCTCCGCGCTGAGCCCGGGAGGAGAAACGGCCCCATGAAAAAGCGCATCATCGTTGGTATGAGCGGTGCCTCGGGCGTGATTTACGGAATCCGTGCTCTCATGCACTTGAAGGACATGGAAGATGTGGAGACTCATCTGGTTTTGTCGAAAGGGGCGTGCCTGAACATCGGAATCGAAACGGACCAGGCCGTCAACGCGGTCGAGGCGATGGCCGATGTCGTCCACCACCCGGACAATCTCGCGGCGGCGATTTCGTCTGGGTCATTCAAAACTGACGGCATGATCGTGATTCCCTGTAGCATCAAGAGCCTATCAGGCATCGTTCACTCCTACGCCGACAATCTGCTGACCCGGGCCGCGGACGTCTGTCTGAAGGAAAAGCGGAAGCTCGTGCTGGTGGTGCGGGAGACTCCCTTGCACAAGGGGCACCTCGAGCTGATGGTCAAGGCCGCGGACCTGGGTGCTCACATTCTGCCACCGATACCCGCCTTTTACCACAAGCCCCGAACCATTGAGGACATCATCGATCAGACCGTCGGCAAGGCCTTCGACTATCTCGATCTGGACCATCGCCTGTTCCACCGATGGGAGGGACTGGAGCCCCGCGTGTTCGAGGTGCCGTCGGGGAGGGAGCGATCCGGTGATGGATGAAGCACGCCAGGCCATCCGGCGTCTCCTGGAGGCGCACAAGACGCTTACGCTCGCCACGTGCGCGGGTGAAGAGCCTTGGGCCACGCCCGTCTTTTACGTCAGCGACCACGAGCTCAACCTGTATTTCGTTTCCGATCGTCGCACGCGTCACGGTCACAACCTCGCTGCCAGCGGGCGGGCGGCCGGGGCGATCCATGGCGATTGTGGAAGCTGGGCGGACATTCGAGGCGTGCAGCTGGAGGGTCGGGTGACGGTCTTGGAGGGAATGGCCCGCCTGACAGCCCTAAAGCAATTCCTCTCCAAGTTCCCCGACGTAGGGACACTGCTCGAACGGCCGAAAGACACCAATGAAGCAACCATCGCGTCGCGTCTGCGGGAGGCGAACGTCTACAAGCTGTCCCCGGACTGGATCCGCATGATCGACAACAGCCGCTCGTTCGGCTACAAGGAAGAAATTCGGATGCGCTCACCATCCTCTTGATATCGCCTGTGCATTTTCAAGCTCGGCACGCGCAACCCTCTTGCTGGCTCTGGAGCCCGGTGATCGAAAAAGGGAATCTTGAAGGAGGCCACCGTGAAGATCCTCACAGCACCACGTATGGAGCGCTGCATCGGGTGCCACTCGTGCTCCCTGGCGTGCGCCCGCCTCGTGCACAAGAACCTCTCATGGGATACGGCCGGAATCCGGATCTCTTCATCCGGAGGGCTCTCGACGGGGTTCGAGGCCCGAACGCGCCTGGCCTGTCTGCCCGCGCCATGCGTGGAAGCCTGTCCGACCGGCGCCTACTCCCAGAGAAAAGGCGGCGGGGTCGTGGTCAAGAAGAGCCTGTGCATCCGCTGCGGCGAGTGTGCCAAGGCTTGCCCGGTGGACGCCGTCTTCCTCGACGAGACACGGGAGCCGTTCGTATGCATCCATTGTGGACGCTGCGTCTCATTCTGTCCGCACGATTGTCTTGAGCTCATGGACGTGGAAACAGGTCGAGCGGAGGGCGGCAACGCCCGGGAGGGTGCGTCATGATCAGGGATCATTTCAGGGTGCTATTCGTTGACCTGTCGTCAGGACGCGGCATCATCGAAACCGTTGACGGCCGGGACACTGTCGCGGGCGGGAGCGGACTCGCGGCTCTTCTCTTCGACCGGTACGCGCTTCCGGACCGACCCTGGGACGACCCGGACCAGCCGCTGATCTTCGCCATTGGCCCCCTTACGGGTGCGTTTCCGCTGATGAGCAAGACGGTGTGCGCCTTCAAGTCCCCCTACCACGACCAGTATGCCGAAAGCCATGCCGGCGGTCGGTCGGCTCTCTCCCTTCGATTTGCGGATTACGATGCGCTGGTCATTCGAGGAAAGGCGCGGACGCCCTCCTGCCTTTCCCTTGGCTCCAGGCACCTTGATCTCAAGGACGTCCATTTCCTGTGGGGGATGGATCTCTTCAAGACGGGCAAGATGCTTCGCCGCATGTACAAGGGGGCCGGGCATCGGAGCATCTGGCGGATCGGGCCGGCGGGCGAGAATCGTTCGGCCATGGCCTGCATCAACGTGGATACCTACCGCCACTTCGGAAGGCTCGGATGCGGGGCGGTCATGGGCGCCAAGAACCTCAAGGGGATCGTCGTCCTGGGCGACGGGACCTTCCCGCTGCCCGAAGGCAAGGAATACCCAAAGCTCTTTGCCGAGGTGCACCGGAAGATGACGGCGACCGACATGATGGAGAAGTACCACAACTATGGAACCCCCATCAACATGGCCGTCCTGAACGGGATTCATGCGCTGCCCATTCGGAACCTCCAAAAGACGAGCGATCCGCAGATCGAGGGAATCACAGGCGAAACGTTCGCTCGAGACACTCTGCTGCGAAACGCCGCGTGCGCCGGCTGTCCCGTCGGGTGCATCCATCTGGGATTTGTCCGGGAGCGCTTCATGGGCGAGAACCGGTACTTGTACCGGCAGGTTTCCTACGACCACGAGCCAATTTTTGCCTGCGGCGCCATGCTCCACGTGACGAACGCCTTTTCCGTGCTGGCGCTTCTCGACACGGTCGAGCGCGAAGGGCTGGACGTCATGTCGGCAGGCGTGGCCCTGGCGTGGGCCACGGAGGCTCTGGAAAAGGGAGTCATCTCCACGAAAGAGACGATTGTCCCGCTCGCCTTCGGGGATGAGAAGACCTATCGCGAAGCGGTCCACCATCTGGGCGCGGCCTCCAACGACTTCTATCGGCTCCTCGGGCAGGGGGCCATGCAGGCCGCGAAGCACTACGGAGGGGAAGACTTCGCTTGCGTCCTGGGCCAGGAAATGGGAGGCTACGCGACGGGAGAGGTCTTCTTTGTGTCCCAGGCCCTCGGTCTGCGGCACTCCCACCTGGATACCGGTGGGTACTCCTATGACCAGAAAGGCAAGGAGCCCGATGTCGACGGCGCGGTCCAGTTCCTGCTGCAGGACGAGCGCGCCCGGGTGCTGCTGACGTCCATGGTGAGCTGTCTTTTCGCGAGAGGCGTTTACGGGGAGCCGGTTCTGGCCGATTGCCTCCGATCGATTGGCTACACCACGCTCGCGGATTCGACCGGTGCGCTATCCGGTCACGTTCAGAAGCTGCGGTGGCAAGCGCGCCTCAAGACCGGCTTTGATCCCCGCACCGTCTCGATTCCCAAACGGTTTCTGGAGGTGGAAACCTGGAGGGGCCCCATCAACGAAGCTTACCTCCATGCGCTCAAGGACGCTTACGCGGAAGCAATCCTGACTCTAGCTCGAACGGAGGGATGATCAGGGCCAACAGAGAGCCCATCCGAGCACCCCCCCCGTATTCTGACGAAGGGGACAATCGCGAAGAGAGGAAGATGAACGTCAAACGGAACGCCCTGCTGCTGACCACCCTATTGGTTTCACTGCTTCTCCTGGCTCCCACGCAAGCGGATGCCCGCAGGCACTGGCATCGACCCCACCCGGTCGCGGCCATTAAGCGGGCCGTCCATCACGTCGGTTATC
>CALBZH010000535.1 GCA_937889795.1 uncultured Syntrophobacteraceae bacterium
ACCCAGATCAGGAGGGGGCGCTCCCCCAACGCATCTTCCCTCGCTCGAACCTTCGAATGCAGCGTCAAGACGGCCCAGCGGTCCATCGAGACGTTCCGGGACCGTTATGGCGCACCTATCGAGTATTTTCCCGCCCGGCGAGGCTACGATTATGTCGACGCGGCCTATCGGCTCCCGCTTACCCGGCTGAGCGACTCCGAGATCCTCGCTCTCCTGGTGTCCCGAAAGCTTCTCGCCGATGCCGCGGCGGGGGTCCTGGGCGAGGAGCTCGACAAGGTGGTGGCCCGCCTGGGAACGCTCCTTGTCGAAAACCTCTCGGGGACGATGGACCTGGACACCGCCTTCTCCTTCCGCTGGACGGCCGTTACCCCGTGCGACGCCCACATCTTCGGGCAAACCGTCACCGCGCTGGCAAGCTGCCTTCCGCTTTCCCTCTGCTACTATTCGCCCCATTCAAACGTCTGCACCACGCGGACCGTTGAGCCGCACCATCTCCTGAACTACCAGGGCGCCTGGCACGTCATCGCCTGGTGCCGACTCCGCAACGACTGGCGGGATTTCGTCCTCGCCCGCATGTCCGACTGCCGGCTGGAGGCCGATCCCTTCGCCCGGCGGGATGCCTCCGAGTGGCTGCCCTTCCTGGAGGAGACCTTCGGCATCTTCCACGGCCGAGAGCGCTTTGAGGTCACGCTGCGTTTCTCGAGCGAGCTTGCCCGCTGGGCCAAAGGGCAGCGCTGGCACCCCGACCAGCACCTCGAGGAACGGGAGACGGGCGAGCTGGACGTCATCCTGCCCGTGTCCCACGAAACGGAAATCCTCATGGAGATCCTGAAATACGGCTCAAAGGTGGAAGTCCTGGCCCCCGAATGGCTCCGTAAGCGGGTCCGCAAAGAAATGAAAGCAATCGCAGAAAAATATCGGACCTAGGACACGCTTTGGGGGAGGTGGGGTGGTATGCCTTACCATGCGGAGGGAGCCTTCCGCATGGCGACGGAAGTGACGGAGCGATCCACTCAGCACACGGCCTCAGCAAGAAGGGCTCGAGCTCCGAGCCGTCATCCTGGTTCCACGACGTCATCCCGTCAGTCTTTCAGACGGGATCCAGGCCTTTCCGAGGCCGGTGTGGATTCCGGCAAGGAACCTGGAAGCGTGACGTTCTTCGGAGTTGGGCTCGTCAAGGGGCACGGCCTTGTGTGACCGTGTACCTGGATGCTGGCGACTTGAAACCTCCTCTCCCGGAGTGGGCGGCGGTGTGGGACGATCGATTGTGAAGGAGGAATGCGGGATGGTTTCAAGACGCGGTTTTTTCAGAATGCTGGGCCTCACTGGGCTGCTCCCATTTCTTCCCGAGTCGTCGACCAAGCCGCCGCCGCGATCGGTCGATCTTCTGGAGACATCCGTCGCGGGGTTCCAGTACCACCAAGGCATGCGGAGGGACGTCTTTCGCCGCTTGAGAGTCAACCAGCCCCTCCTGCTGGTGCGCGAGCCCGAAAACCCCTACGACGAGCTGGCCATCGCCATCCGCACCGAGGACGGCCACAAGCTCGGCTACCTCCCAAGCTCCCGCAACGAAGTCCCCGCCGCCCTCGCCGACCAGTCCGTCGCCCTGAGGGCGTGCATCACCGGGATCAACCCCCACGCCCCGCCGTGGGACCGGGTTTATGTGAAGGTGTGGCAGGAAGTGTGCGTGGTGAGAATGCCCATTCAGAGCGGTGCTGCGGTCAAGAAGACCAACAACTGGGTACGCCGGGCGATGCAAGAGAGAGAAGCATGATCAATTACGAAGCGTTTTTCAGGTTGGTCACCGAATTCAGTCCCTTTCCTTATCAAAGGGAGCTTGGTGAAAGGGTATGGCCTGACCTGCTGGAGATCCCCACGGGACTGGGAAAAACCGCAGGTGTGATCGTGGCGTGGTTGTGGAAGCGCCTGTGCGCGGATCCGGACACGCCGACAAGGCTTGTTTACTGCCTCCCGATGCGTGTGTTGGTCGAGCAGACGAGAGACTGCGCAGAAACCTGGATAGGTAGAGCTACCCCCGCTTTTGAAGGTCGAAGCGCTGCCCTTCCAGGGGTGCATCTCCTCATGGGCGGAGAAGTCGAGGCACCCTGGGCCGGAAATCCGGAGACTCCCGCCATCATCATCGGGACCCAGGATATGCTCCTTTCGCGGGTAC
>CALBZH010000536.1 GCA_937889795.1 uncultured Syntrophobacteraceae bacterium
AGCTCGAAGCGCGGGCTGTTCACCGCTGCCGCCCTCATCGTGGGAGGCGTGGCGCTCAACCGGGTGAATGTCTTTCTCGTGAGCTTTCAACCGCCCTTTGCCGAGACGTCCTATTTCCCCTCCATCGGTGAGATTGCCGTTACGGCCGGCTTCGTGGCCGCCTTGATGCTCGTCTATCGGATTTTGGTGACCTATCTGCCCATCTTAAGCCCCAAGTCCCGGGAGGTGGCTTCCTCATGAAACGCACGAACATGCTCGTAGTGATCGGATTAGCCCTGACGGTCTGCGCGGCCATGTTGCTTCCGGGATGGTCCGCCGATGCGCCCAAGGCGCCGGCATCCAAAGGACCGCCTCCTCCACCCAAGAACGTCTTCGAGGACGGCACCCCGTGGAAAGCCGTGGACCAGGAAGCCGCGCTCGCGAAAGCCCATGAGACCGTGCCGCTGGTGACGGCGGTGCTGGAGGAGACGCCCGCCCAGCGCAGGGCAAGGCTCGGCGACAAGGCTCCGACCGTCAAGGACCAGAAGCAGCGCTACCTGGTGCTGGACAGCCCCATCCTCAAGAAGGAGGGGGAGCCCCTGGGAGATCTCTACGGTCCCGTCCGCTTCATGCACATGAAGCACGCCGCCGTAGTGAGCGACTGCACCGAATGCCACCACAGGCGTCCCGCCGCTTCCGATGCGGGGGAGACCGTTCGATGCTCGGCCTGCCACCAGGAAGCCTTCAACCCCAAAGCTCCTGACCGCCTCGGACTCAAGGCGGCCTATCACCAGCAATGCACGGGCTGCCATCAGCAGCGAAGCCAGGGCCCAACGGACTGCACGGGCTGCCACGCCAAGAACGTTCCGAGCCACAAGGAATTGGTCAAGTTACCGGACAATCCGGACCCCTTCACGGTGACCCGAGAATGCCTCCGATGTCACGACGCCCAGGGTGAGGACATGCTCAAGTCCGCCCACTGGCTTTGGAAAGGCCCCTCTCCCCACACGGAAGGCCACGAAAAGCACATTCACCTGGGAAAAGCCACGAACACCATCAACAACTTCTGCATTGCCCTCCCCTCCAACTGGCCGCGCTGCACCAGCTGTCACGCGGGCTACGGATGGAAGGATGGCTCCTTCGACTTTTCGGACAAGACCAAGATCGACTGCCTCATCTGCCATGACACGAGTGAGAAATACGCCAAGGTTCCGACCGACGCCGGGATGCCCTACCCCGAGATCAACCTGAAAGAGGTTGCGGAGCGTGTCGGCAAGCCCAGCCGCAGGACCTGCGGGGATTGTCACTTCCAGGGCGGCGGTGGCGATGCCGTGAAGCACGGCGACATGAACGGAATTCTCTACTATCCTACCCGGGACTGCGACGTCCACATGGGCGGTATGGACTTCCAATGCCAGGACTGCCACAAGACGCGCAATCACAAGATCGCGGGGCGATCCCTTTCGGTCCCGGTGGCGGAAGGGAGCCGCTCCTGCGAGAACTGCCACACCAGCCAGCCGCACAAGCATCACGCCGGCGCAGGACATGAAGGCCACGACCTGCTCAATCATCACCTCAATCGCCACGTCGAGCACGTTGCTTGCGTGACCTGCCACAGTCCGGTTTACGCCAAGTGCAAGGCCACCAAGACCTGGTGGGACTGGTCCAAGGCCGGCGACAAGGAGCGCAAGCCTCAGAAGGACGAATACGGCATGCCCGACTATGATACCAATAAAGGTGAGTTTAAGTGGAAGGAGAGTGCCCAGCCCGTCTACACCTGGTACAATGGCAAGGTCCGACGGCACATTATCGGGGACAGGCTCGGCTCGGATGGCGTCACAAAGCTCACCGAGCCCATCGGAGCTCTGAGCGATGCCAAGTCGAAGATTTATCCGTTCAAGCTGATGGAAGGCCGCCAGATGGCCGATGCCGAGCACAACACGCTCATCGTGCCGCACCTTTTCGGCCCCCAAGGCTACTGGAAGACCTTCGATTGGAGCCAGTCGTTCGAGATTGGTATGAAATCCGTGAACCTTCCGTACAGCGGCAAATTCAAATGGGTGGACACCACCATGTACTGGGGCCTGAACCATGAAACCATGCCGGCCCGCAACGCCCTGGGGTGCTCCCAGTGTCACGAATCCCTCAAAGGGGAGAAGACCTGCAGCCGCTGCCACCAGGACACCCGCGAAGTCGATTTCAAGAAGCTCTCGTCTTCGGGGACGGACTTCTCGTGGATGAAATCCAAGGGTCGCGACGTCTCCGGCCTCATCGGGAAGACGGATTACATCAACTTCAAGTCGCTCGGCTACAAGGGTGATCCCATCCTGACAGGGGGGCGCTTCAAGAAGCTGCCCCTTGGAACCGCGGGCACGTCGAGCACTACGGGGCAGTAAGGGCTTGACCGTCCGCTTTCGGCGGGCGACCAAACCCTGGGCACAGGCGCCTTGGAAGCAATCCGAGGAGGCAAGGACGGGCGCCATTCGCCTCCCGCAGTCGGAGCTCTCACCATGAATTTGCGCTGGTCGCGCTATCAAGTGACCCAAGTCCTTCAGGAAGAGTGGCGTCCGTTGGGATGGCTCTTCCTGATTCTATTGCTCCAGGCCTTGATTTCCATTCTCGAGCCCTGGCCGCTTCAGATCATTTTCGACAACGTCATTCTGAACGAGCCGGTGTCGGGGAGACTGGTCGGCGCGCTCGGGGCGGTCTGGGAGGATGTGGGCCGTCATCTGCTGGGGGTCATGGTTTCCGCTCTAATGGCCATTGCGCTCCTGAACGCGGCGGCCCTTTATGCCCAAAACGTCGCCGTCTCGCGGCTCAGCCAGCGCGTGGTCAACAAGCTGCGGATCCGGCTCTTCTCGCACATCCTCGACTTGCCGGTCGCCTACTTCAATCGCGTGGGATCCGGCGAGATCGTCTCACGCATCACCTCCGACACGGCCGACCTCCAGGCCCTGGTGGAAGGAGGCACTGTCCTTGCCTTCAGAAGTCTTCCGACGATCATCGGCATCTCGGCCATCATGCTCTGGATCGACTACCGGTTCGCACTGCTTGGACTGGCCGTAACCCCGCTCCTGGCGTGGAGCACGCTCTTTTTCGGGAAGAAGGTGAAGCAGGCTTCCAGACAGCAGCGGAGCCACGAAACCGAGGTGGCGACCGTGGCCGAGGTAGCGGCCAGGACCCAAAAGTGCTTGAAGATCCTCGGCATCAAGGAGCAGGAAGTTCAGCGGTTGTCATTCGTGTGCGCGTGCAGCGAGGAGGCGGGGGTCGAGGCCGGAGCCTGGCAGGGCGGCTACACGGCGGCCACCCACTCCATCCTTTCCATCGGCATCGCCTTGGTCGTGCTGCTGGGGGTTCGACGGATTCAAACGGGCCACATCAGCCCCGGAGAGCTGCTGGTGTTCATGAGCTATCTCGGGAGCCTGTACAAGCCCATTCGGGAATTCACCAAATTTTTCAACAAGATGTCGAAGGCTATGGCCTGCAGTGAGCGCATCGAGGACGTCATGGCCATCACCCCCTGCCGTTTGGGGGTCTGCGACAGGCCCGAGGCTGCAGCGATGCCTCCTTTCCGGGATTCCATCGTCTTTGAAAACGTGTCCTTTGCCTATCAGCCGAACAGCCCCATCCTTCGCGACATCGATCTGGAGGTGAAAAAGGGGCAGAAGATTGCCATCGTCGGGGATTCGGGCGGGGGCAAATCGACCCTTCTCAGCCTCAT
>CALBZH010000537.1 GCA_937889795.1 uncultured Syntrophobacteraceae bacterium
AGCACTTGATCCTGCGGCCGCCAAGATAGCCAAACGCCCCCGGCATCGGGTCAAAAGCCCGAATGGTGTTGACGATTTGCGCGGCGGGAAGGCTCCAATCGATCCTCAGCTCGTCTTTCATGATCGGGGGAGCATACGTTGCATCGGCTTCATGTTGCGGCTCTGGAGCAATTCTGCCCCCCTTCCAATCCGCAAGGACCTTGAGGAGGAAGTCGGCGCCTTCTTGGGCCATGCGGTCGTGAAGTGAGCCAAAAGCCTCCGAATCACCGATCTGAAGCTCGCGCTGTCCGAGAACGGGACCTGTATCCATTCCCGCATCCAGGAGCATGATGCTGATCCCGGTTGTCCGCTCTCCGGCCAAGATCGACCGCTGCATCGGGGCTGCGCCCCGCAGACGGGGCAACAGGGATCCATGGATATTCAGGGCACCCAAGGGGTAGAGGTCCAGGAGATGCTGCGGGATGATTTGACCATAGGCAACCACGACCGCACACTCACCTTCATATTCGGCCAGAGTCGTGCGTGCCGATGCTGCCTTGAGCCGTTCAGGCTGGTAAACCGGAATTCCCAACCGTTGAGCCACCATTTTGACAGGAGGAGGGGTCAGTTTCTTGCCGCGCCCGCTTGGTCGATCAGGCTGAGTGACGACCAATGGGATTGGCACCCCTGCACCCGCGAGCTTCTCCAATGTCGGAACCGCAAAAGCGGGCGTCCCGAAAAAGACAACCGCAGGCCACTCTATCGCTCCTCTTTCTCTTCCTTCAGCTTGCGTTTCCATTTCCTCTTGAAGATGTCCTTGGAGGTCGCTCCCAGATGGTCGATGAAGAGCCTTCCTTCCAAGTGATCGATTTCGTGCTGCAGCACGACGGCCAGCAGGCCGGAAGCATTCAGTTCTATGGGCTTTGCATGCTGATCCAGTGCCCTGACCGTAATGTCGCTGTAACGTTTGACGTGCGAGAAAAACTCCGGGACACTCAGGCAGCCTTCCTCGTAGGTGATCTCCCCGCTCGCCGCGATGATCTTCGGGTTGACTAGGACGAGAAGACCCCCTTCATACTCAGGCCGCTGAAGATCCACCACGATCACCTGCTGCTTTTTCCCCACCTGGTTGGCGGCGAGCCCGATTCCAGGCGCACCATACATGGTCTCCGCCATGTCATCAATGAGTTTTCGGATTTCCCGATCCAGGGTCTCCACCGGGGTGGCTTTTTTGCGCAAGACAGGGTCCGGGTAAGTGCAAATGCTCAATAGCGCCATTCGTACTCCCTCTGAGGCTCACCAGATCATGAAGTGTGGATGGGCTTCTGTTGTATCGACCACGCAAGCTTGAATGACAGACAAAAGAATCGGCTATTGCTGCGGGAGGGATTCCCGTAGGGCTAGATTGTAAACACTGACCAGGCGGGTTTCAACCTTCTTGGAGGATTTTGGAACAGGAAGGGCGGCCTCGGCCGCCCTCGATATCATGCATCCTGCTGAAGACTATTGATGATACCGATGATGGCGTTGCGCTGAGGATAGCCGGGATAGAGATCAAGCGCTTTCGTGAAAGCCGACACTGCCTCGCCCGGATCAGACCTCTGCGCCAAGAAAAAGCCAAGTCCCATCCAGGCCTTTGCATAATCAGGGTCAAGCGCCAATGCCTTGTGGGCCGCGAGGAGCGCTTCATCGATCTGGTCTTTTTCAAAATAGTACCAGCCTTTCAACAAATGCGCATCACTGGAATCGGGATCCAGCTTAATCGCATAGTCGAGAGAAAGCTCTCCCAATTTAGCGAAACAGGAAGGAAGCTTGTGATCTCTAACCAAATACGCCACAGCCATGCAGATATTGAAGCGACTAAAAGGTCTCTCGACGTACTTCTTTTCAAAGCTCCATTTGCTTTTCTGCACGATGTTCTGGACCCGCTCGTCCTGCATGTCCTCAAGCATCCGCTGACATATCTTGGCATGATGCTCGTCAACGGATGCAGCCATCTTCAAGTATCGCTCTCCCGCCGCCACATAGCCGACATCAAGCAGTTGCCGGGCAACCCAGTAGGTCCCCCCTAGTCCCTGTGCCTCCGCTTCCGCAACGCCGGGGAGATCAATCCCCTTCTCTTTCGATGCCTTGAAAAGGTTTTCCAGCTGTTTAGCGCAGACGTATTCGAAGTCCGGGATTTGAGGCCTCATTCTGAAGTTGGTCATCGCCGCAGTCAGTATGCTCTCGTAAGA
>CALBZH010000538.1 GCA_937889795.1 uncultured Syntrophobacteraceae bacterium
GCGAGCCACTCGGGATGGGCCGGCCAGGCCGGCGCGGTCACCAGGTTTCCGTCGACATGCGCCTTGTCGACGGGAATGTCGACGTATTGACCTCCCGCCCGCGTCACATCGGGACCGACGGCAGGATAAGCCGAACAGCTTCTCCCCTGAAGGACGCCGGCCGCCGCAAGGAGCTGCGCGCCATGGCAGATGGCCGCAATGGGCTTCCCCGCCTCGGCAAAATGCTGCGCGATCCGCAGCACGTCCGGGTTCAGCCGGATGTACTCAGGTGCCCTTCCCCCGGGGACGACCAGAGCGTCATAGTCGCCAGCCTTCACATCCTCAAAGGATGCATTGAGCGCAAAATTGTGGCCGGGCTTCTCGCTGTAAGTCTGATCCCCCTCGAAATCATGAACGGCCGTCCGCACCTTCTCGCCCGCCCTTTTTCCGGGACAGACCGCATGCACCGCATGCCCCACCATCTGCAGGGCCTGAAACGGCACCATCACTTCGTAATCCTCAACAAAATCACCCACAAGCATCAAGATCTTCTTAGCGCCCATTCGAACCTCCTTGAGTCCTGCCGCCTCAGCACACTCAGTGCGTGGCGGCGGTCATCTCTGTCTGCGACCACCTTGCGTCATTGGCCTTGATGCGGCTCGGAAACGGTGATGTTGACCGGGTCGCCAATGAGCACCGGCTGTTGAAGCCCCTGCGCGGCGACGATCTTTGGCGTCTCCGTCTGCACGAACTTGGCCAGCTCCGCGACCGTGACCCTCCCGTCCCTCTTCCCGTCGATTGCTCCGTCTGCATCTCCGTCGAGCCCTCTGCAGAGGGCCGTGCTGAAAGCCCCTCCCCCGCTCGTGCCGTAGGATGGGCTTTCGTAAGCGAGCTGGGACTTGCCGGTCGATGCCAGCGTGATGATGCTGGGGTTGATCCGCTGGAGCCCTTCCCCGAACTGCGCAGACTTGCAGACGTCGAGGAAAAAGACCACTTCCCCTTTCGCGTTCGGCATGACGGAACGGATCTCCTCCGCCGATATCGCGGTTGTCTTGGGGGCTTTCACGTCAGCGTCGTAAGGAAGAAGATAGAACTGGTCGGTCACAAGCTCGATCCCGGAGAATGCGATGACGGCCACCTCGTCTCGCCCCAGTCTCGAACGCAACAGCTTGATTTCGGATAGGATGCGTTGCCGGGTGGCATCCGAGTTGTAGAGGGTGACGAATGACCCCAAGCGGGAAGCTGGATTGTTGCGCCGGAATCTTTCCTGGAGGTTTTCGATGTCCTTGGCCGCAAACCGGATCGTGTGGAACGGATAGGAGTTGATCCCGATTCCCAGAAAATGCAGTTTGTTTGGGAGCTTCACCGGCTGCGCCGCGACTACGGGACCAGGATCGGGCGGAGGAGCGGTGTCAACGACCTCCGGCTCGTTTTCGTGGTTCAAGATCGGCTTGTATTGAACCACGACGCCAATCACCAGAGCCGCCAAAGCAGCAACGGCAACCGCCACCAGGAGGGTCCGACGGGGCAGTGCGCTGCCACCAAGACATCGCTTCATCACCTGGAAGAGGCGCTCCATGTCCGTATCGAAATCGGGGTCGTCCCGAACTCTTGCCGCATTGCGCGTCGCGAGGGGCTTGAGATCATCGGGAAGCTGGCTTGCCGACACCATCTTGGCGCTTTGCACGAGAACGGGGATGACACACATTCCCTGATTCAGTGCTTTCGACACTTCGATCCTGACCCAATCCCCGTCGTC
Source organism: uncultured Syntrophobacteraceae bacterium (assembly GCA_937889795.1). Lineage (GTDB taxonomy): Bacteria > Desulfobacterota > Syntrophobacteria > Syntrophobacterales > Syntrophobacteraceae > CALBZH01. Next base: position 1,739 of record CALBZH010000538.1, read on the forward strand.
GTCAAGCCGCCGCTTGCCCTCCTCGTCCTCCGCGTTGACCCACCCGTCCCCGATGACAACAAGGATCACCTTGCACTGCTGGAGGGCCCGGTTGATCACCTCCCCAAAATCCTGACCGTAATCGATCGAATCAAGATCGCGAAAGATGCGCTCCTCGCCGAATTCCATCTCGAGGCGGTCAATGAGGCGCCCCACAGTGGCCGAGGAGTCACTGCGTCGATACGAGACGAAGATGTCCTTCATGGCGTTGTCCCTCCGTGTACGCTACCTCGTTGAAGTCGTGACTGACCGCCGACGAGCAGGCAATGGAGCGGTCTCCAGCAGTCTACGGAGTAGAACGGAACGTGGCGTGAGTCGTCGAAGGACCATGGATTGGTGGAAGCCTGATCTGTCACCGCCAGATGGAGGTTGATTCCGCCATCGCCCTGATTTCGCACTATATTTAAGGCGACAAATCCTTGCAAGCTTATTCCGG
>CALBZH010000539.1 GCA_937889795.1 uncultured Syntrophobacteraceae bacterium
CAGGCAGTCAAGCGAGGCGCCTTCGACTATCTGACCAAGCCCGCCAAGCTCGACGAGATCCTCATCATTCTCAAACGGGCTGAAGAGCTCAACGCCCTCAAAGAAGAAAATACGCTCCTGCGGTCCCAGATCCAGGAACGACAGCGTTACGACAAGATCGTCGGCCAGAGCCCGCCCATGCAGAAGCTTTACCGCACCATCCAGCGTGTGGCCAAGAGTGATGCAACGGTGCTCATCCTTGGGGAAAGCGGCACTGGAAAGGAGCTCATCGCAAACGCCATCCACTTTTACAGCGATCGCAGGGAAAAGCCCTTCGTTCCGATCAACTGCGGGGCTATTCCGGAGGAGCTGCTGGAAAGTGAGCTGTTCGGGCACGAGCGCGGTGCCTTCACCGGGGCGTTGAAAGATCGCAAGGGCCGATTCGAGCTGGCCCACCAAGGAACGGTTTTCCTGGATGAAATCGGTGAGATGAGCCAGAAGCTGCAAGTGAAGCTCCTGCGCTTCCTCCAGGAGAGAAAGTTCGAGCGCATCGGAGGCTCGCGGACGGTACACGTCGATGTGAGCATCATCGCCGCCACCAACAAAGATCTGGAAAAGGCCGTGGCGGACGGAGAATTCCGCGAAGACCTGTTCTACCGGCTCAACGTGATTCCGATCCACGTCCCCGCGCTGCGCGAGCGCGAAGGAGACATTCCCCTTCTTATTCATCACTTTCTCAAGCGACACTGTCAGGAAAAGGAAATCCCCCTCAAGAGGATGTCCAAGAGCGTCGTGGAAACGCTCGACCGCTACGGCTGGCCAGGGAATGTGCGCGAGCTTGAAAACCTCATCGAACGGCTGGTCATTCTGACCGACGAAGACGAGATCGGCATCGAGGATCTTCCACCCCGGATCCGCCAGTATGAGTCTCCCCCTCAGAATGCAAGCCTCGACATCGCCCTGAGGGAAGGAGGCATCGACCTGAAAAAGACCCTCGACGACCTGGAAAACCAGCTCATTATGGAAGCCCTTAAGCTTGCCGGGGGGGTCAAGAACAAGGCAGCTTCGCTCCTCGGACTCAACCGCACCACTCTCATCGAAAAGATGAAAAAGAAGAAGCTGGCGTATCCCACCGTAACGGCTTAGCCCTCAACAATCGGATGTGTCAATATCGTGACCCTCTGGAGCGAGCAGAGAGGACCGCGACCGTCAGATCTCTGGCTCTCCGACTCCGCTCAGGCCGAAGCCCCGAAAGCCAATCCTCACACCAGCGCCCGTCAGGGCTCGTCGTGCACCTCCATGGGCAGACTCCCGGCGACTGACAAGCCTCCCGATGGTGGCACATGCCTTGCTTTGCTCGTCTTCTGCCGATCACCGTGACAGAAGGAACCCGCCCATCCGGGAGTCGAGCGGCATGGACTCCAATGGGAAGCGAGCAAGAAGCCATGACGAGTGCAGCACGACGGATCAACTTCCTATTTCTGATATGCCTGAGCCTTGGGCTGCTCCAGGCCCAGGAGGTCAAGTGCGCGGAAACCACCTTGCACGCCCTGCGGATCGGAAAGCACGACGACTACAGCCGCATCGTTTTGGATCTTGAAGGCGGCCGGCCCGTAAACATTGGAAACGGGTCGGAAACGGAGCTCCTGATTCGCTTCTCAACCCTCAAAACCTCCGTGCAGCCGGAACGACTCACCTCCCGCCTTCCCAAGGATATCGCGCGCGTTTCGTTCGATGAAACCGATGACGGGTTTCTGGTTCGGGTTGAATTGCGAAACAAGATGGCCAAGGAAAAGCACTTCTTCCTGCAGGAAAAAAGCGGGCGCTATCGCCTCGTCATCGACCTGTACGTGGGAGAAGGAGAACCTTCACCCGTTGCAGCAGAACCCCTCCCCCTCATGCCACCGGAGCGAGTTGCCAGGAAGAAGGACAAGTCGGGCTCGCGGGAAAAACAGAAGAAAGCCGTTGACCAATCCCAGGCACCATCCGGAAGCCTCCCTGCCCTGGAGGCGGGGCCGGCCTCACCGGGTCCATCCGATGAGCTTTTCCAGGTGGGGCACAACCTTTTCGAATCCCATCAAACCAACCTGAAAGAGCATGCGGGACAGATCCTTGAGGAATACAAGGGAGCGCTCAAGGCGGCCCCGAGCTCCCCTCAAGTGCCCCTGACCCTCTATCGCATGGGCCTCACCTACTTCTCCATCTCTGATTACAAGCGCGGTGAGGAGTGTTTCCGGAAGTTCCTCGCCTCCTATCCCAGACACCCTCTGACCCCGCTTTGCTGGCTGCATTTGGGAAGAGCAAACGAACAGCGGAAGTCTCCGCTCGAAGCTGTCCAGGCACTCCGCACGGCCCTGGGCTATCCCCTGGAAAAGGGCGACATGATCGAAGCGTATTATTCCCTGAGCAAGGCGCTCGCTCAGGTCAACGGGCATGCCGAGGTCCTGGAAACCATCAAGAAATGCTTGGAGCTGGACCCATTGGCATACCGAGTACGACCGGAGCTCCTTCGGCTTGCCGGGGAATCCCTTTTCGCCATCCAGCAGTATGAGAAAGCCACCGAGCAGCTCCTCTGGTACCTGAACATCGACGATTCGACTGTTAACCGCGACATGCTGCTCGCCAAGCTGGCAGAGAGCCTCCTCTACCAAAAAGAGCCGGCCCTGGCCAAGCGCGTCTATTCCTACATCGAAAGGCACCATCCCGAAACTGAAGGCAATGTCATCAGCAAGATCCGTCGAGCGGAATATCTGGAGAAACAAGAGGGAAACGGCAAAGATGCCGCGCGGTTCATTTACCAGGAACTGGCCGACAAAGGACTCACGGGGCCGCTCTCCGAATATGTTCAGTTCAAGCTGGCCACTTGGGAGCGCGATCGCGCAAACTTTGCGCAAAGCCTTGAGCTGATCGATCGGGCTCTGGGAACGATGCTTTCGACCACATCGAAGGAGGAGTTTCAGTCCCTGAGGTCCCAGGTGGTCGTCGAGTACCTGAAGCAGGCCGTTGCGAGCAAGGATCACGCCCTGGTGATCGCCCTCTTCAACCAGAACGCCACCCTCTTTCAGACTCCAGAGAAAGTGGAGCTACTCGAAGCTGTGGGCAACGCGTGCATGACCCTGAAGCTGTACCCCAATGCCCTGGACCTCTACAAGCAGGCCCAGAGCCACGGTAATAAGAGCGACGATCTGATGTTGAAAATGGCCCAAAGCCAGCTCCTCATGGGCGACCTGGACGGCGCCGCCCAGCAGCTGCAGCTCGTCCGTTCGGACAAGCTGGCCAATCAAAAAGCCATGATCCTCGGAAAGATCGCTTTCGCTCAGAGCCAATACAAAGAGGCCCTGCTTCAGTTCTCCAAGGTATTATCCCAGCCCAATGAGCTGGAGCGGGCCGATCTCGACTCGGTTCTTGCCTACGCGGAGAGTCTGGCGCAGACGGGCAAGCCGGCTGAAGCCGTCGACTTGCTTGCCAAAGCCACAGCGGTGTGTCCCGGCGCCAATGAGGCGGTCAGTCAGCTGCAGATGGGCCTTTTACAGAGCAAGTGCTTCTTGAGCTTGAAGCAACCGGACAAGGCAAT
>CALBZH010000540.1 GCA_937889795.1 uncultured Syntrophobacteraceae bacterium
CAGGAAGCCATCAGGGGCGCCAAGGAGAAGCTGACGTGCTCCGAGGACGTCAAGGACGCCATTCCTGAAGCCGCCTCGACCATCCACCGCCTCCTGAGGAGCATTCCGGGCTCCCCCTACTTCAGGCACAACGGGGAGCAGCCGCTGCCGCTCGATGTCCTGGTCGTGGACGAGGCTTCCATGGTGGCTCTCCCCCTCATGTCCAAGCTTGTCGAGGCCCTGCCTCCTCAGGCGAGGCTGATTCTGCTCGGGGACCGGGACCAGCTGTCGTCGGTTGAAGCGGGCGCGGTCCTGGGAGACATCTGCCGGACGGGCGGGAGAATCGTCTACTCCAGGGATTTTTCAACCGCCTGTGAGCAGGCGTGCGGCGTGCCTCTGGATGAGTCGCTGATCGCGGATGGGGCAGAGGCTGCGGCCAGGGATTGCATCATCGAGCTTCAGAAGAGCTACCGGTTCTCGGGAGAGAGCGGCATTGCGCGCTTCAGCGCGGCGGTCCGGCACAATGATGCCGATGCGGCGGTTTCGATGCTGAGAACGGGTGGGCATGGCGACTTGTGTTCCGTCAAGGAAGTTGTGCCTGGCAAGAGAACACCCCCCCAACCCCCCTTGAGGGGGGAATCAAAGGAGGGTGTGCTTCGCAAAAGAAAGGTGACGGAGCACCTGGCCTGGACCGAGACGGCCTCCTGTGTCCAGCTTGAGAGAACCATCCGCGACCCTGTGATCGGAGGGTTCCGGCAATACGTCGATGCGGTTGGACAATTGGCCGGCTCCGGCGAAGACAGCCCCAACAGCCGCCTGAAAAAAGTCTTCGACGCCTTCGAGGGCTTCAGAATTCTGTGCGCCTTGAGGGAGGGGCCTTGCGGCGTCGCCGCGTTGAATCGGCTCGTGGAGGCGATCCTGGACGAAGAGGGGCTTATCCAAAGCGGCCGCAAATGGTACGTGGGGAGACCCGTCATGATCCAGCGCAACGACTATACCCTTCGCCTGTTCAACGGCGACGTTGGACTCTACCTTCCCGACCTCCTCACCGGGGCCGATGAGCGGGTCTTTTTCCCGGGGACCGAAGGCTCTTTCAGAAGCTTCAACCCGCAACGGCTCCCCGAGCATGAAACCGTCTGGGCCATGACGGTCCACAAGAGCCAGGGCTCGGAATTCGACAGGGTGCTCCTGGTCCTGCCCGACCGGGACTCGCCCGTCCTGAGCCGTGAATTGGTCTACACCGCCATCACGCGCGCCAGGAAGAAGGTCACCGTCCTGAGCCCCGAGGCCGTCCTGCGGCAGGCCATCCTGCGCTCCACACGGCGCCTCTCGGGTCTGTCCGACGCCCTGTGGGGGCTTGAGACCTGAGGTGCAGGCTCACGCCGCAAGCCGCTTTTCAGGGCGAGGGGGAGTCACCGACCTTCAGGGGCGACTGGCCAAAAGCTCCGAACTGACTCCAGCGCGGCCCGAGCCCTGACCCAGACGAGAGCGATGCTGGAAGGCAGATTTCGGATGCGAATGAAGGTGGCTGACGTCCCTCTCAGTCATCCTCGCGCTGGTTCCCCGCCAGGAACGCAGCAGGCATGCGACAGCGAGGGACACTGCAAAAATTGGCGATTTCGATCCCCATGCTTTGATGATCGCGTCGCAGGTGGAAGTTGAGCCATGAGGACGTCCGGTTGAGCTCCCACATGCGGGGCGGTACGCAGCCAAACGCCAGCTTTCGCGTCTCGCCGACCGCCGCCAGACGTCTATATGCCCTGAACCACACACAATGCCTTTCCGGATGCACCTCGCACCGGCCGTTGTGGCTGCCGCCGCACGGTCCGTTGCGGATGTGCTTGGGGCACTGCGATTCCGGACACAGAAAGGCCACGTGCTGAATCGCGCAATCGCCGCAGCGGCGGCACTCGAGCAGCACCGTTTTCACCGCGTCCTCCACCACGTGCATCACCAGGTGCCCGGCCCGCCGTTTGTCCAGTTGACGCGCTACGAGGCCCAGTCCGCGCGCCAGGGGGCTATCGAACGCGAACAAGAGGTCGTGGCTGCGCTTGAGCCCTTTGTAGCCGGCGCGCTCCAACCGTGTTGACGTCGCGCGGAAAGTGCTGGGCTCGTCTGTCAGGAGTCCCGACTTGGAGTCTTTCCTGTAGAAATAGAAGCCATCTTTCTGCGGGAAATTGAATTCGGGGACGAACTCCTCCCAACGATGCTCGATCTCCGCCGCCCGGTCCAAAATGTGGGCGGCAGTCTCAAACCGTTGGTGGATCCCGGCGAGATGGACACCGCGATATCCCAGCCCCTTGACCACGGCAATCAGCCTGGCTGACCGCTCGATGGCCGCCTTGCGCCCCGCTTGCTTGTTGCGCCATTCCGCCTCGATCGTGTCGACTAGCTTGTCGGTGACGACGACCCCGGGAATCTTGCCGCTGTTCATGATCTGCGCGACCTTCGGCGTCAAATGGTACACCGATGCCAAGGTGGGTGGTTCGATCCCGATGTCGCACTGGACCTTCAACAGCTCCTGGAACTTGCGGGCGTCGTAGCCCAGCTGCGTGATGACGAAGTGAGCGCCGGAAGAAACTTTGCGGCAAAGCTTGGCGTATTGCGTAAAGGTCTCGGCTTCCGTGCTCTTGAAGGGCGATACGGCGCAGCCGATCAGAAATCCTTCCGGGTCGCCCCGCTCTTCGATCTTGCTGCTCAACATGGTCAGCGCGCAGATGAGGTTCACCGAATCGAGGTCGAACACAGGCATTCCCTGACCCCCGAAACCGGTTCCGGAATAATCGCCGGTCAGAGCCAGGATGTTTTTCATTCCCATCCGGTCAAGCTGCCAGGCGCGACTTTCCATGCCGATCCGGTTCGAATCGCGGCAGGTGAAATGAATGATCACATCCATGCCGAGCCGGAAGATCTCATGGCCGATCACGTCCGGGCTCAAAGACGGGTTTCCGCCCGGATTATCCGTGATGGAAACGGCCGAAATCCGTCCATCGGAATAGGCGTCCGCGGCGATCTGCAGGATATTGTCGATCTGGCGCCCTTTGGATTCCCTGCTGGGAACGAGCTCCAGCGTCGTGACAAATTTGGTGGGGTCGAGAATGTCGTGACGGAATACGCGTAGCACGTTGGCCCTCGCAGTTCTTGGGTTGTTCCTGGGACGAGCGCTGTGACCAAAGACCCGTGCCACGTGATTCTGATAAGACGCGGCGGTCTATTGGTGTCACTTATACGCGGTCCTTGCCCTAAAGTCATGATTTCGCCAAAAGGCATACGAAAAAAATAGATCTTGTCTTCACGAAGATGTAACAGTCTATCTGCTCTCAGGAGGGGCGAAGTCCTGCACGGCGATCTCGAGCTCACGGGGTGCAATTTACGACCGTTGCTAATTTCCCTTGGCCAAGGTGTCGGGTGTCTGGTTTCGAGTGTCAGCGAAAGAGGCCAGAAGCCGTTTGACTGAAACCTGAACACTGAAACCTGAAACCAACGGTCTCGAATTGCACGCGAGCTCACGGTTGTTTCTCTGGAGCCAGGTGTTGGCTCGGGAGCCATGCGGCGAATCATTTCGAAGAAGCTGATGGGAGGTAGGATCATGAAAAGGGTGGTGTCGTTGAGCTTGTCCTTTTGCCTGGTGGCTTTCCTCACTGCGATGAGCTTCGGGGAGACTGCCTTCAAATTGACTACTGCCGCTTTCAAGGATGGGGGCTCCATCCCCAACAAGTATGTGATGTCGGACATCGGCGGCAGTAACGTTTCCATTCCCTTGAGCTGGAGCAGTCCGCCGGAAGGGACGAAGTCTTTCGCTCTCACCATTGTCGACCCGCATCCCGTGGCCAACGATTGGGTTCACTGGATGGTGGTCAACATTCCCGCTGCCACGGTCTCGCTGGAAGAAGGCGCATCCAAGAAGAAGATGCCCGCGGGCTCCCAGGAGCTTTCCAACTCCTACGGAGACAAGGGATACGGGGGGCCCCACCCTCCAAGGGGCTCGGGGAGGCATCCCTATGTGGTGACCGTGTATGCTCTGAATGTTGAAAAGGTGGAGCTGGACGCGCAGCCATCCCTGAACGCCTTCAAGCAGGCCATTCAGGGCAAGGTGCTGGGGGAGGCCAAGTTGACGGGTTATTATCAGCAG
>CALBZH010000541.1 GCA_937889795.1 uncultured Syntrophobacteraceae bacterium
CGTCTTTTTTGAGGCACTTCTCTTCCTGAGAGGAGGACATTCCGAGCTTTTCCTCGACCCCAGTCGTTTCCTTGCATCTCTCCCTCTGTCCATCTTGTTCTGGCTTGTTTTCGAGCTGTTTAACTTTCGGCTGCAGAATTGGCACTATTCGGGGGTTCCCACAGAACGATGGATCCGATGGACCGGATATGCGATTTCCTTCGCAACCGTACTGCCTGGTCTCAAGGTCACCGAAAATCTTCTTGAACACTTCACTTCTGTCGGGAAAGTCCCTGGAAAACCCCGTGAGAGACTCGATCGATTCCATCCCTCCATGATCGCCGTCGGAGCCTGCTGCCTCGTCGCGCCCCTCCTTGAACCGAGAGTCTTCTTTCCCTTGGTCTGGGTCGGGTTCCTTCTTCTGCTTGAGCCATTGAACCACTTCTTGCGAGCACAGTCTCTTCTCGATGATCTGGAAAACGGCTCGCATCAAAGGGTTTTCCAACTACCCATCGCCGGGTTATGCTGTGGGCTCCTCTGGGAGATGTGGAACTATTGGGCCGGGGCCAAATGGACCTATACGATTCCTTTTCTTGGGTTCCTTAAGGTATTCGAAATGCCTGTACTCGGATTCTTGGGGTTCCTGCCATTCGCTTTGGAAGCCCACGTGATGAGCACCACCGCATGGACGGCACTTCATGCAATCACCTGCGTTCAGTCACGTGCACAGAGAATGGCACTCTGGCTCGTGCTCATTGTGGTTGCCATCTTTTTCAGTTGCAGCGTCTTCTGGGGGATTGATCGTATGACGGTCAGGAGCTGGCGACCCTGACATGCACCGCCACAATGCAGCCTTACCCATCATGCGCAGAACCCGCGGAGGTCATTTGGGCTCGGAGCAGCTTGCATCAATCGTTAGTCTAGGGTGTGCCAAGAATCTGGTTGACAGTGAGACCATGGCAGCACAGCTCGTGCGCTCGGGCTACTCGATGACCGATCTTGCGTCGGAAGCTTCGTTGATCGTGGTTAACACATGCGGTTTCCTCCAGAGTGCGGTCGAAGAAGCCATCGAAACGATTTTGACTTTGGCACGTTTCAAGTCCGAAGGTGCGTGCAAGACCCTGGTGGTCGCCGGATGCATGGTCCAGCGATATGGGAAAAAACTCCCGAAGCTACTATCCGAGGTCGATTTGTTTTTGGGAACGTCCCACTACCAACACTTGGCGAGGGTCCTCGACACCCTAGGGACGAAAGATTCAAGACGAGTTTGGATTGGAAGACCTGGGTCTGAGGGGGAATCGGCAACCTCGCGCTTGCTGTCAGCGCCCGCCTATTCAACTTACCTCAAGATTGCCGACGGCTGCAGCAACCGCTGCACGTACTGCATGATTCCACATCTGCGCGGTCCTTACCGCAGCCGGAGTCTGAAGGATGTTGTCCGTGAGGCATCTGAGTTGGTAGACCAGGGCACGATTGAAATCAACATCATCGCACAGGATACCACGGCTTTCGGTGTGGACTTGGGATACGACTCCGCCCTCCTCACTCTCATTGAAGAGCTTGAAAGCCTCCGGCAGCTGAAATGGGTTAGAATCCTTTATACGTACCCTCAGCGTATAGATGACCGGCTGCTGGCCATTATGCGCTCCTCGACCAAAGTTGTCCCCTACCTCGACATGCCCATCCAGCACTGCAGCTCTCGCATTCTGGCGGCAATGGGACGCAGCGGCGGAAGCGAAGAGCTTTGCGACAAAGTGGATTTGATCCGCCACCACCTCCCGGACGTGTCCCTACGCACCTCGCTCATCGTTGGATTCCCCGGCGAGACGGAGCTCGAGTTCCAAGAGTTGCTCGATTTCTTGGAAACAACAGAGCTGGACCACGTGGGAGTCTTCGCCTTCTCCCCCGAACCGGGAGCTCGGGCTGCATCATTCCCGGGCCAGGTTGAGGAAGAAGTCAGACAAAATCGACGCCAAGTTCTGCTCGAAGCTCAGCAGGAAATCTCGCGGAGACGGCTTGCGAGGTTCGTCGGAAGAGAATTGGAAATTCTGATAGAGGGGGCTCACCCCGAAACGGAGCTGCTGCTGCGCGGCCGGACAGCATACCAGGCCCCGGATGTCGACGGAATGGTCATCATAACCGAGGGAACGGTCGCCCAAGGTGAGCTACGCAAGGCACTAATCACCGATTCGCACGATTATGACCTCGTGGCTCGGCTGCTCTGAGCCTCCCGATCCGGATGCTCTTCTGCCTTCAAGAAAAGCGTGGACTTGTGGAATCGACAACGGACGAGCAAAACGTTTTGACATGGTTTCTTTTTTTCGCTATGAAGCTAATGTTTTGCCCTTACGATGGCGTTAAAGACTCACGATCCGTCTTCGCGACTTTCCAAGCAGAATAATATTCGATGGACCAGGCAGGAATCGTTGCAGTGAGCTCCATTGCTGTGCCCAACCTCTTCCAAAACGACTGCGAAGCCCTCAAGGCGAGCATATTCGCCCGAATTCGGCCGGATCTTGATAGAATCGAACGGGAAATTCAACTCCAGCTCGACTCAAACATAGCGCTGATCTCCCTCGTTGGTCGCTATATCCTTGGAAGCGGCGGCAAGCGATTGAGGCCGCTTCTCATGGTACTCGGAGCCCGCCTTTGCGGGTACCAGGGGCAAGATGACGCCAGGCTTTCGGTGGTCTTCGAATTCCTTCACTCTTCCTCGCTCTTGCACGATGATGTGGTCGACCATGCCGAGTTTCGTCGGAGCCAACCGGCTGCCAACACGATTTGGGGCAATCCCGGGGTCGTTCTGGTCGGCGATTTCCTCTATAGCAAGTCCATCCTGATGACCGTCCATTACGGCAGTATTCCCATCCTCAAGGTTCTTTCCGAAGCGACAACCAAAATGGCCGAAGGGGAGGTGCTGCAGCTCGTTCATTCTGACGACCTCGAATTGGACGAAGCAGACTATCTGGACGTCATCACCCGCAAGACAGCGGTTCTCATCAGTGCCGCGTGTGAAGTCGGTGCCATTTTTGGCAAGGGCACCGAGTCTCGACAGCAAGCCATGCGCGACTATGGCCACAACCTGGGTATTGCGTTTCAACTTGTGGATGACACCCTCGACTATACCGGCGATGCCAAGGAACTGGGAAAACCGGTCGGAAACGATATTCAAGAAGGCAAGGCAACCCTGCCGCTCATCCATGCCATGCGAAACGGCCCCCCGTCGGCAAAGGCACGGCTGCGTCAGATATTCAGCGATGAGGAGATCCCTCCGGAGTCCTTCGATGAAGTGCGCGAACTGGTGATTCAGGCCGGAGGCATCGAATACACCCAGCGTCGGGCCATGGAGCATGTGCAGCAAGCCAAGACCGCCCTTTCGGTCTTCCCTCCTCATCCCACCCGGGAGCTCCTGAGGGATATTGCCGACTATGTGATTTTCCGACGTACTTGATGTCGTCGAAAAGGCTGCCTGTCTGCGTACGCACACTCCGTCGCTCTCCCTCCCCCTTTCAAACCCGTCTCATGGATCCCGCCTCAACACCGCCGGAGCGTGTCCATTCCGCCCTTCTTCCACTGCAACAAGAGGCGCGGGCGAGACCACCACGGTAGCCCGTCGCATTTTGGCCTCTCCGCATTCCAACGCGGGCCTAATTCCAGCGGAGGACCCGGAGCTGCCCCATCGCCTTGTTTCAACAGAGCATTCATGTTAAGAATCACTCCTTGCCACCGCTCGGCGATGGTGCTCACCCAACACCAAAGCCAGGACTCTGAATTGACGGAGGAGCCAAATCGGATGCGCGAAGACGGATTCCATCCCGAGACGGTGGCTGACGCGTCCACCGAAGACGCTTTCCATTATGCGATGTTCGTGTCGTTGGATGGTCGTGTGTGCCTGGTTGTCGGCGGTGGGAACGTGGGTGAGAGAAAGGTCCGGGGTCTCTTGGCGTGCGGGGCAACGGTACGCCTGGTCGCTGAGAGCTTGAGCCCTTGGCTTGAAGCGCAAGCCGAATCGGGCTCAATTGACCACGCTGGAACACACTTTGATCCGCAGCACATGGAAGGGGCGGACTTGGTGTTTGCGGCCACTAGCGACAGAGATCTCAACCGTCTAATCGCAGATCACGCGCAAACCAGGCGACTTTGGTGCAACACGGCAACTGATCCCGAAAAGGGCTCCTTCATTGTGCCAGCGGTGCTTCGCCGAGGTCCTTTGACCGTTGCCTTCAGCACGGGCGGGCTCAGCCCCGCGCTCGCCAAACGGATTCGCGAGCATTTTGAGGGACAGTTCGACGTTAACTGGGAGTTGTTTGTGAGGCTGTTGGGACGTCTGCGCCAAGCTATTCAAAGCAAAGGTCTCGACTCCGGAGTGAATCAGAGCCTGTTCAGGGACCTTGCGGCGCTGCCCATTCCCCAATGGCTGGCCTTTCACGAAGAGCAACGGGTGCTGCCAGCGATTCAGGCAGTCTGCGGCGAACACCTTTCGGCCGATGAAACAACCCGAATCTGGAAAGAGCTATGCAACCAGTCTTACTCGCCATGGCAACCCTTTGCTACTGCTGCGGCACGATCGGATACCTGATCTATCTCGTGCGAGAGCGGGACGGAATCCACTGGGCATCGTGGACCGTGCTCCTCGTGGGTGCCGTTGTGCACGGGGGAGCGATAGTCGAGCATTCAGCGAAAGCGGGACACCTGGCGGTCGCGAACAGCCAGCAGGCCCTCTCATTTTTCGCCTGGGTGATCGTTGCAGCATTCCTCATCATGCAGGGCAAACTCCGAATCCGCGTCCTGGGCTCGTTCGTATCCCCGCTTGCGGTTCTGTTCATGGTTCTGTCGTCCCTGCTTCCGGCAGGTATGGTGCCCAAGACCGGTATCTTCAATAGTGCTTGGTTCGTCTTCCACATCACCTCCATCTTCCTCGCAAACGCTCTGTTCGCCCTCTCCTTCAGCGCTGGCATCATGTACCTGATCCAGGAGCGTCACATCAAGAAGAAGAGCCTCGGAAACCTCTATATGCGACTCCCCTCCCTGGACCGACTGGATCAAATCAATCACATTTGCCTCATCACCGGGTTTCCATTGCTTACCGTGGGGCTGATCACGGGATTTGCCTATGCGAGCACCATCTGGGCCTCGCCTTGGAACTGGGATCCCAAGGAGATTGCGGCGTTGGTCACCTGGCTTATCTACGCGATCTTACTGCATGAGCGTCTTGCCGTTGGCTGGCGGGGGAGGCGTGCGGCCTGGCTGGCAATTTTCGGCTTTTCAGCTATTCTCATCACATTTTTGGGGGTGAACCTGTTCATGAAGGGACACCACACAACACTTGCTCGATAGGCGTTGAGGGTACGATGGGGCATATCGCGCTACTGGGAATGAATCACAAAACCGCGCCCGTGGAAATTCGGGAGCAGCTCGCTCTGGTGTGCCGAAGCGAGACCCATCCGCTGCAGCTTCTTCCAGCCCTCGAGCATGTTCAGGAGATGTTTGTTCTCTCCACCTGCAACCGCGTCGAGATCCTGTTTACGTGCAACGCTCTTGATCGAGCTTTCCAAGAGGTGAAATCCGTGATCGTGGAGCACTTGGGAGGTCCGGCCACCAGGCCTCTGGATCCCCACCTCTACTTTCACAGGAACATGGATGCCGTCACTCATCTGTTTCGTGTGGCCTCCAGTCTCGACTCCATGGTGATCGGTGAGCCTCAGATCCTCGGTCAAATCAAGTCCGCATACCGCGAGGCAGCCGACTATCGATCGGTGGGCGTCGTGCTCAACCGACTGCTGCACAAAGCTTTTTCCGTAGCCAAACGCGTTCGCTCCGAAACCCGCATCGGCTCTTTTGCAGTTTCAATCAGTTACGCGGCAGTCGAGCTGGCACGTAAGATTTTTGGTGAGCTGCGGGACAAGAAAGTATTGTTGATCGGCGCCGGTGAGATGGCTGAGCTGGCCGCCGAGCATTTTCGGGGACAAGGGGTGCGACAGATGATCGTGGCCAATCGCACCCTGGAAAGGGCCCTTGAGCTGGCCAGGCAGTTCAAGGCGGAGACAATCCCGTTCGGACACTGTCTCGATGCCTTGAGCAACGTGGACATTGTGCTCACGTCGACAGGGTCTCCGGAGCCCATCCTGAAATATCAGGACGTCAAATCACGCATGCGAGGACGCCGGAACCGCTCTCTTTTCTTCATCGACATTGCCGTACCGCGGGATGTCGAGCCTCGGGTCAATGAGATCGACAACGTCTATCTTTACGACATCGACGACCTGAAAGGCATAGTAGACCTGAACAGGGAGGAGCGCCGGAAAGAAGCCGAGCGGGCGGAGCACATCATCCGGGAGGAAACACTCAAGTTCCAGAGCTGGCTGGCAACGTTGGATATCGTCCCCACGATCATCGCCCTTCGCAGCAAGGCTGAGACCATTCGCAGGAATGAGCTGCAGAGAACGATGGCTCACTTGCCGGAGTTGGCCGACAAGGACCGCAGAGCCATCGAGGTGCTGACCGAATCGATTGTGCGCAAACTGCTCCACGATCCAATCCTTTTCCTCAAGAAGAAGGCCCAGCGGGAAAGCAGGCAGCGATTTGTCGATGCGGCCCAACAGCTCTTCAATCTGGCGGAAAGCACCGACGACGGCGTCTCGGCATCCCTGATGGAGGGGCTTCGCTGCGAGACGGATGATTCGAGTCCATTGAAAGACATCCTCAAATGATCAGGGTTTCCCTATGGCGAACATTCTAGAATTTGGAAAGAAAGTCCAAGATCTAAAGTCGATACGCGATGCCAGCGAGCGAGAGCGCAAGATCGACGCGTTACGAAAAGTATTCCAATGCACCCGGTGCATCATGAAGTGCGCCAAATGCGGCACACAGCTCGATATGGGCGCACAGGAGCCAACCCGATTTGCCACCCCCTATCGATTCTGCAGAAACTGCCAGGACGAATATGAAGAATATCGCGAACGCGCGGAATCTAAAAAATCAACTCCCCGATACTATTGGCACAATGATCTTTGGATGCGGGCCTGGGCCACCTGGCTGGATCATCAGAGACTGGTGGATCAGTACCGGCAGTCAAAAGAGTTTCTTCAATTGATGCAGGAAGTCGAAGACTTTCTCAAATAGCGACGTCTATTCCACTCAGAAGGAGCGTTCCATGATCGGTGGTCTCGGCATGCCCGAATTGATCGTTATCCTTGTTATCGTACTCATCATTTTTGGGGCGGGCAAACTGCCCGAAATCGGTGCGGGACTCGGAAAAGGAATCAAGAATTTCAAGAAGGCCACCCAGGAGGCCTCAGATCTTACTTCCGACAAGACGGAGCAACTCGAGGAAAATGCGTCCCCCAAAAACAAGAACGCCTGACAACGCACTCAGGCAAGCGCTATCTGGCTCACCCTACCCCTGGACAGATCATCACCAGCGATTCCGGTGGATGCGACCGTCATTGAAACGGCTCTCTGGCTTGAGGCTTTGTGCCGGGTAGCCGAGGACCACGAAGGCCATCGGAATCACGCTGAGGGGAATGCCGCATAGGGCGCGGAAGCCTTCGACGCGATCTTTCATCGGAAAGACTCCTGTCCAGACTGCACCCAAGCCCATGGCATGTGCCGCCAGGAGGAGGTTCTGAGTGGCTGCTGAGCAATCCTGGACCCAATAGCCGGGGAATTTTTCCAGATCCGGATCCCCACACACCAGGATTGCCAGCGGAGCCCGAGGTGCCATGGCAGCATAGGGATTCAGACCAGGAACCTGCTCCAACACTTGCCGGTCGTCAATAACCACGAAATGCCATGGCTGCTGGTTTCCGGCAGAAGGTGCATTCATGGCAGCGGCCAGCAGCTCGCGGATAATCGGTTCCGGTATCGCCCGATCCTCGAATTGACGAATGCTCCTCCTGGTTCGAATCGCTTCAAGCGTCTCCATGCCTTCTCCTTTCGAATTGTGATTATCCATCCTTCGTTTGACCTTCCATAACGGATCCTACTGAAAACAGTCCGGCAGATCAACGCAGAGCGCGGTGATTCTCCATTGAGGATCGAGCGGAATCTCAGGTGTCGGTTCCCACCAGGCATCCGGATCATCTTTGTCTCTTGAAGAGATCAATAGAATGCATTTGCACATTTATGTTTCAATCATATTCATACTTTTAAGTAAAGCACACAACCTTCCTATTGTTTAAAGGAAGAATTTATAATTCCAACTCTAAAGAATAATACTATTCATCTATCTTAAATCCATAGACATTTAAGCCTTCTGCCAGTAGAATGCAAATCACTTAGGGCTTTTTGAGATGGTCTTCACGTTGGGGAAGCTGTCGGCCGCACCCGTGGCCTGCGTCGTGCAATCCGAGTGAGACAGACAGGAAACGAAGCGGCCTGTGCTAACAAGGGGCAAGCACACGGTGGGCGATCGGAGCGCGTCGGCGCTCGCTCCTCGAGCCTCCCTTTTCAGAGGGAGGAATCACTCCAGGAGGACTTGGCACGGGCGCTTTCGATTCACAGAGAGGTGGGAGATTGTATTCACGTGGCTGAAGAGGGATCGCAGAACGAAGAAAGGAAAGCACAATGGAGGCAAAGAGGAACTGGGGAATGAGGGGCGCTGTCATGATTGTTCTGTGCGCAGGGATGGTTTTGGGGGCCAACATCGCGCGCGCACAGGAGCAAGCACCACAGGAAGAGGCAAAAGCAGAGGAGCCCAAGCTGACGGCGACGTTTTCCGTGGACTTTTTAAACCAGTACGTCTGGCGAGGTTACGCCCTGAGCGACGCTCAAAAAGGCATGGTCATCCAGCCATCCGCCACGGTGAGCTACAGGGGGTTTTCCCTCAATGTCTGGGGCAATTTTGATACGAACGACAGAACCGCGCTGGAAATGGGTCCGGCCTGGAACGAGACCGACTTCACTTTCAGCTACACCCACGAACTGGTGAAGAATCTTAACGCCTCGATCGGAATCATTTACTACCTGTTGAACAATGTGGATGATTCCTTTGAGCTCTACGCCGGGCTGGCCTACACCTTTCCATGGCTCACCGTCGGTCTCACCGGCTACCGGGAAATGTCACACTATCCCGGCTGGTGGGTCACTCTGGACCTGTCGAAAAACATCAAGCTTCCCTGTTACGACTGGAGCATTGATCTAGGAGCCACATTCATCTACCAGGATTCCAACGACAGAGGCGCCTACCCGAGCCCTCCGAAGTTTGATCCGTTTGATAAGGCCTACTCCAACTTTCACGCGGGCATTCTGTCGGCAGCGATCAACTTCCCGATCGGAAAATACGTCACGATCTCCCCGAAGATTGGATTCTCCTTTCCCCTTAGCGGCGAAGCAGATGACGAAATTGAATTCATCTCCTGGGATCACGACAGCACCCACGTTTGGGGCGGTTTGCGTGTGATGGCAGCTTTCTGAGATCGAGATGCTTAGACAGGGTGCTTGAAATCAGATACATCTCTGAATCGAAATGCCCTCATTCCTTCACGCCCGAACCTTGGCTTGGCGGATGAGGGCATTTGCATTTTCATTCCTCACTCCTGCGTCAGGCGACGCGCAACGGTAGGGAAAACGGCGGGAAGGGCGGTCAGGCGAGGAGAATTGCTTCGGTCCCGCATTAGGCGACATATTCGAACGACTATTTCATCTTGCTGTACTTGGATACTTTTCCCTTGGCTGCTGTCAGAACCAGTGAATCGGCCGTTACCACGGCTTCCGTGGAGAGGCTCCCGAATGGTCCGAGGTTGATTTGAACGTGCTTCTCGTCCATAAAGACGTAAGGAACCGTAAGGGAAGTTGCTCCGCTGGTGACCGTGACGGTGCCATTTCGAGAGAATTCGAGGGTTTCGGTCCCATCGATCTTCTGCCATTTCCCGACTACATCCCAGCTTGGCTTCAGGGAGCAGGAAGCGGCGAACACAACCAGCCCAATCACCAAGCACAAACGAACAGCTCTCATCATGGTTGCCTCCATCCTTTCAGGGGGTAGCGAGTCGCCTAACGACGGGATCCCGAACAGCGCAGCAGCCGCTCCAGCCGGCACTTGTTGAATCCTTTACCTTTTTTGACTGTCTCTGTCCATCACCAATTCCCGAGCCAATCGCACCGGGAAGAGGCAAAAGCATCTCAAACGTCGTCCCGATCCCCAGCGTGCTCGAGACTTCAATTTGGCCCTGGTGAGCCTCTATGATCTTGTGCACGTTGGCCAGCCCGAGCCCCACGCCATCGGGCTTCGTGGTGAAATACGGATCGAATACGTGAGGCAAGTCCTCGGGGGCAATTCCTGTTCCCGAATCAGTCACCGAGAGATGCCCCCACCCATCACGACGCTCAGCAGCGATACGCAGAATCCCTCCTCGGGCCATGGACTGCAGCGCGTTCAGACAAAGGTTGAGCAAGGCCCTTGAAAAGCGGTCTGCATCAAGGACAAGCTCCATATCCGCCGGCAGTACCCGAAATTCGATCTCGACGCCTCGCTCTTCGGCGGTACCCGCCAGGAGTTCTACGGTTTGATTGATGATCTCCGAACAGGCAACGGTTTCCATGTGGAGCTCTGTCGGCTTGGCATAGTCGAGGAGCTCGGTAACGACCCGGTTCAACCGTTCGACCTCCTGCACCATCACTTCGGCAATCCGCTTGCTGCGGTCGTCATCCTGAAAACGCCCGGCGAGAATGGTGGCGAACCCTTTAATCGAGCTCAGCGGGTTACGGATTTCATGAGCAATACCCGCGGCAAGACGGCCGAGCGACGCCAACCGCTCGCTGCGCCTCAATTGCTCCTCCAGCAGCTTGAGATTGCTGATGTCCGCCATCATCAGGACATGGCCCGCAGGACTCCCGCCGGCATCACGAAGGACTGCCGCGTTCACCAGCAGGGGAATCGGCACCCCGCCGGCAGTGCACGTGATTTCCCTCTCGACCACGAATTCGTCTTGCTGGAGCCCCTGGAGGACGGGGAACAGGTCTTGGAACTGATCGATGTTGCCTTGAAGGTCCGCCCGGCCAAGAATGCGCCGGGCGGCCTCATTGGACCGACTGATGGCCCCATCGGGGCTCGTGACGAGAAGTCCCACGGGCATCTGGTTTTCGATGGTGCAGGTGAGTGCGTGCATGTCTCTCAGGGATCCGCGCGCACTCCGGTAATGATGGGCGTAGACCAGGGAGACGAACCCTCCGCCTCCCACGAGCAACATCAGGCCAAACAGGAGCAGCGTCCGCTGGAGATCTTCGTTCCGAGCATGGTCGAACGGTGAAGGGTCCAAACCGACCACCATGAGCAGCTCCCGATCGAGGCGCTCCGACCCCGAGATCGAGCAGGCGCCCGCTCCATTGTGCCCTCCTCTCCCACGTCCTTGGTGCCACGGCTGAAAGAATCGAACCACTTCAAAGGAAGCGGTCTCGCCATCCAGGTACCGCTGGATCGTCTCTCCCCGCGCGGGAGCTTGAATCGGCAAGGTTTTTCCGACAAGACCCGGATCGCTGTGGGCCAGAACCAAACCGGATGTCGACACAACACCGACATACAAGACATCCGGCTGCTGTGCCGTTTCTTCCAGAAGCGTCTGGAGCTGGCCTCTCCCCCACCCCATCCCCGCCATTCCCGTCCGACTTCCCGCCTCCAGCGAGCGCACGAGCACGTTGGCCTGCGAAAGAAGCGTGCGGGACATGAATTCCTTTTCGCGATGATGACTCCTCCAGGCCAACACAGCCAGGATCACCGCCAGAATGCCTACGGATCCGATGATGATCCAAGGTGAAAACCATACGAGCCGGGGAGGATGGCTGGTACGACGCATCATGGGGCTAGACTCCTGATTGTGATTCCCGTTGCCGCTGAGCACAAGCAGCGGCAGCACGACAACAGACCAAACCTGATTTTAGCAACTATGAGGCCAGCTGCCTCGAAACGCGGGATCCAGAGCCAAAAAGAGCCCCTCTCTTTCGCAAGTGCATTGGGCGCTCCGAGCTGGGATAGAGTGCTGCACCGACTGCCGGCATCCGTTCCGAAAGTATCTGAATAAAAACGATCCACCCTGCAGGGAGAATCTGGGTTATTTTTATCCAGAGAAACAAGTGCGAGCCGGGATCCAAATCGTTTGTGTCCTCCACTCTAAGCGAAAACATCAATTAGAATCCATACCTTAACGAGAAACGAGAGCAAATGGCACGCCTGATGCCTAATGCTCCGGACGAAGGCAATGATGCCGGTTTCTGGAACGCCGGTTCCGCGCTAGTGCACGCATGCAGGGAATGCTGTTCGGCTGAGTGGAAGCGGTGGCCATTTCAGACAAAACTTAACAGGGAGAAGAGGTCATGAAAAGAGCAATGGCAATCGGTTTCGCATTGGTGCTTCTCACAATCATCGCCGCACCAAACGTGTATGCCCAGCAGACGGGACAGACGGATTCCCAGTCACAGCAAAACACCTGGATCTGCCCACGAACGGGAGAACCTTGTCCCATGGGCGGCCAGGGACGCATGCACAGGGGGGGACGGGGCATGAGAGGCCAGAGAGGGAATTGTCCGATGGCTCAGAATTGCCCTTATTTTTCGCAA